>JALQST010000088.1:6248-9859 GCA_023264315.1 Nodosilinea sp. BSH.14 | reverse complement strand
AAGACCCTGACCAGCAGGCGATCCTAGCCACCATAGCCCAAACCGCCCTCGATGCCTTGCCCAGCCTCTACCCTGCCCCCCGTGCGGCCCTATTGTTCCGCAGTACCGAGGCCCCCTACCTCGCCCTGATCGCCAATTGGGGCTATGTTGAGGAGTTTGGCGATGTCAGCCAAATCCCAGCCATCCCCATTATCCTGCCGCCCGTGCCCCTACTATCCACGCCCCCAGAGCCCGTCCAGGAAACCGCCCTTGAGGAGGACGGGGCACCAGTTCAGGAAGCTTCCCAGCCTGTGGCCGAGGCGATGGTGACTGCCGCCACGTCCTGGCTCAGCCAGGACGATCACCTCTATCAACTGGTGAAGGTGGTGGCCCCTAAGGTAAACAAGTATGAGGGGAGCAAGTACTAAGTCAGTATTTCAAGACAATTAGTCATCTGTGTTACCACGTTGTCCTAGGCAACCTCGGATGATACCCCTAGCCCCACGATAGATTTTGCTTTTTCCCAGTCTTCCAAGTCTATGGTTGCTACTTCTCCCTCAAAATCCGATTTTAGTCTGGGCCAATATCTGCTCAGCGATGGGCCTGCGGGCTTTATGCTGAGTTGGGTTGCCGGATTTGTCGATACGTCGGCCTTCATCATTTTGTTTGGCATTTTCACCGCCCACGTGACGGGCAACATTGCCCTAGCGGGCTATGAGTTTGTTCAGGCCGATGAAGAATCCACCATCACCCATCTCCTCATGTTTCCGGCGTTCATGATTGCCGTTGCCGCCACCTCTCTCCTCGCCCGCTATGCCCGCCATAAAGCATGGCCTGTCTTTGCCGTCTTATTAACCGCTGAAGCCCTTGCTTTGGTCGTTTTTCTTTGGGTGGGGGTCTCACTTTCCCCCTACCTCATTTTCAATGTTCAGGAGGAGTATATTCTGCCCATTGGCATGGCTGGGGTGGTGGCGATGGCCATCCAAAATGCCCTGATGAAGGAGGCTAAAGGGGTTTTCAAAAGCTATATTCCAACAACGGTTATGACGGGCAATACCACCCAGCTCACCATTGATTTAGTTCAATTTTTACTCTCTAAAATGGCTCCGAAAACCGATGAAAAAGCTGCCCAAGCGGCGGAAGAAGCCCTAGAACGGATGGGGCGCGTGGTGCCTATCATCATTGGGTTTGCCCTAGGTGGTTTGGCAGCTACATATTTTGTTTTGATTTCGGAAACGTGGTGGAGCTTGGTTTTGCCTACAATTGTCATATCGTTTATGGCGGTAGTTGCCTTTTCTGAATACGCCAAAGCCACCAAAAGTCATGCTTCGGAAGGGTAAATCAACCCCTTATTGGTTCAGTGTTATTTGATACGGAGAAAATTCCAGTATGTTGCGAACAGTCTTTGCTGTGGTAGTTTCTAGTCTCCTAGTCATGATGGTGGCCATCGGCCCCGCCCAGGCCAAATCAGCGGCCCTGCCGTGGTTGCAAGGGATGGATCTCACCACCGATCAGCAGGAACTAATGGAGAAATTAGAATCCCAATATGTTCCCCAAATTGAAGCCATTCTCTTCCCTGACCAGCGGGAAAAATTTGAGCAGGCTATCGAGGAGGGCTATAGCCTTCGTAAAGCCTTCAAATCCATGGCCCTCACGAAGGAGCAAAAGTCTGAACTTTCGGCGGCGATGAAGTCGGTTCCCACCCAAGAGCTGTTTGCGGCCCTTACCCCCGAACAAAAGAAGGAAGTCTTCATGAAGAAGAAGGAACTCTTCATGCCTACCCCCGATGAAATCGTTGAAAAAATTGAGGCAGGCATGAAGGCAAAGGAGAAATTCTCCCCCGATGCACCCGGTGCTGAAATGGCCCCTACCGCCGAAGAAATTGGGGAGAAAATTAAGTTTGGCCTGGAGAAAAAGAAAGAATTTATGCCCAGTCTAGAGGAGATTAAGGAGAAGATTTCCGCCAAGATGGAAGCGACCATAGAAACGGAAGCCGCCGCCGAGTAGGGGGATGGCGGCCATAACCCCAGCGTCGCGCCCTAAATGGCCGCTATCTAGATGGACGCTATGACGAACGCTATGGGTTCCGAACAGGTTCCGATCAAGGGCTGTTTCTCAAGGGAAGCAGCCCTTGCTGATGGGACTATCCCCGAGGCTTGAGGCTTTTCTATGGCCACCCTAAAAAACAGCCCGGGGAAAAGCGTCACAGTCCACCTGGGTAAATTACGGAGGCCCGCCATAATAGGCAGCAACGTCATCTTCGCCCACACCGTTCTCTGGCCTGTGCTATGCCCCTTCTCAACCTTCTCATCGGCTTCCTGGGGATTTCTGGCCTGGTGTATATCTCCCTATGCCTGGGATTGCGGCTAATTCAGCGGTGGATGATGTACCTGCCCACCCCCCTAGGCTCAGCGACTCCCCAGAATTGGGGCATAGCCTACGAAGAGGTGTGGATCCCGGTGAAGGGGGATGGGCCAACAGGTCAGCCCGAGGGGCACATGCATGGTTGGTGGTTGCCCGCCGCCACCCCCGGATTGACAGTTCTCTATCTCCATGGCAATTCCGGCAATGTGGGCAGCAACCTCAGCCAGGTGCAGCGGCTCCGCGCCCTAGGCGTCTCTGTTCTCACCGTGGACTACCGAGGCTATGGCCGTAGTTCTGGCCCCTTCCCCAACGAAACCCGCCTCTACGCCGATGCCCTTGCGGCCTACGAGTTTTTGATCCACCCCAAAAACGTTGACCCCCGTCACCTGATGGTCTACGGGCACTCCCTGGGAGGAGCCCTTGCCATTGATCTGGCGCGGCGGGTGGAGTCCCTCGCCGGGGTGGTGGTAGAGGGATCCTTCACCTCCATGGGCGATATGGCCGAACAATCCGCCTACCATCCCTGGTTCCCGGTGCGGCTGATCCTCACCCAACACTTTGAGTCCCTCGCCAAGGTGCCCCACCTAACGGAGCCCACTCTCTACATCCATGGGCTCGCCGATGCCTCGGTGCCCGCCACCATGGGCGAAGCCCTCTACCACGCCACCCCCGCCCCCAAGGAACTTTGGCTGGTACCCAACGCCGACCACAACGACCTCTCAGCCCAAGCTGGGGAGGCCTTTGACCATCGCCTGCGTCGATTTATTCAAGATCACATCCTGGCCTCCCGTTCCGCGCCTTAGCCAAAGGCTGGGGCATTGGGGAAATGGGAAAAGCCCGTCGTGTTTGACCTAAAACCCTAGGGCCGTCAATGGGGCCATCATCCCTGGAGTACGGCCATGGCCGATAATGGGGGGTGCCCTTTGTGCCTAGGTTTGCTATGGTTCCTGCTGGTTTGCCCGTCCATGCCTTTGTCCATCCTCTGGGTCAAAATCGGGAGGCGATGGCGGCGTTGATGCAGACGGTGTCTGAGGCGATTGTGGATTACCTGGCGGCGGCGGGACAGCGGGGGCCGATGCCGTCGGAGGCGGGGATGGCCTACCGAGCCATTCCCGACCAGCCGGGGGATTTGGCTCACTTGGTGGATGGCCTGAAGGGGGTGATGGCAGGGGCAATGAACCCGGCCCATCCCGGTTATTTAGGGCATATGGATTCCCTACCCACCACGGTTTCTATCCTAGGGGATTGGGTGACGGCGGCCCTCAACA
>JALQST010000088.1:0-6238 GCA_023264315.1 Nodosilinea sp. BSH.14 | reverse complement strand
TCACGGCTGGAGCCGTTGCTGATGGCGGAAATCGCCCAGATGTTTGGCCTGGGGGATAGGGCTGGGGGGCTGTTAGTCAGTGGGGGCACCCTGGCCAATGTGCAGGCATTGACGGTGGCTCGCAATGTGAAGCTGGGCTGTCTGCGGGGGGGCATCGCCGGACAGGCGGCTCCGGTGATGTTGGCCTCAGAGTTGGCCCATACCTCGATCCAAAAGGCGGCGATGGTGCTGGGGCTGGGGTTGGAGGGGGTAATCCTGGTGCCGAGCATCCAGGGGCGCATGGACGTTGCAGCCCTGGATGCGGCCATCCACCAAGCCCGGGCCGAGGGCAAGCAGCCCTTTGCGGTGGTGGCCACGGCGGGAACCACGGTGACGGGCAACATTGACCCCCTGCCCGAGATTCAGCACCTCGCCCAGGCCCATGACCTGTGGTTCCATGTGGATGCGGCCTACGGGGGGGCGCTGGCCTTTTCCCCGGATCACCGCCATCGGCTGGCGGGCATTGAGGGGGCCGATTCCGTCACCTTTAACCCCCAGAAGTGGCTGTATGTGACGAAAACCTGTGCGTCGGTGCTGTTTCGAGACCTGGGCCTACTGCACCGCCATTTCCGCATCTCCGCTCCCTATATGAACACCGAGGCGGACTGGGTCAATTTGGGGGAAATTTCCGTCCAGGGCACCCGCCATCCCGATGGGTTGAAGCTGTGGCTGTCCTTGCAACACCTAGGCAAGGCGGGTTATGCGGCCCTGGTGGATCACGGCTATGCCCTGGCGGCGGCGATGGTGGATCAGATTCGCCAGCGCCCCTATCTGGCCCAGGCCACGGAACCGGAGATGAATATGCTGTGTTTTCGGGGTTGCCCGCCCGAACATCCCGCCGAGGCTTGGGACGCCTGGAATACCGGACTTCAGCAATTTCTGCTGGCGGAGGCGGAGGTGTTTCTGTCGCTGCCGCTGTGGCAAGGGCAGCGCTGGCTGAAGGCGGTGCTGCTCAACCCGTTTACCACGGTAGACCACATCGCTACCCTGTTTGACCACATTGACCGCTATGCCGCCGCCCAGGGGGCGTCCTAGCCCTAGTCTGCGATCGCCGGTGGGGGGAGGTCTGACGAAGGGGCCAGGGTGGCTAGGCGGCTGACGGTGGTGCGCCAGGTATCGATCAGGGCGGGTGTCCACATCCAGCGCAGCCCTAGGGCGCGGGGGTCGAGGAGGGTGGGGTCGAGGTTGATTCCCATCAGCAGGTAGCGGTTGGCTTGGTCGAAGGCCACTTGGCGTTCTGCCCCGTCTAGGATCTGCTCGCCTTGGCGATAGTAGGCCATGGTCAGCCCTGCCATAGCGTTGGTGGTGAAGACATTGGCGATCTGGGGGGGGCTGTCGGGGCGGCGATCGCGCAGTCGGGCTTGGTCGAACCCCAGGGCGGTTTCCCAGGCGGCCATGGCCTGGTCGTTATCTGCGAGGACATAGTGGGCGAACCCCAAGGCCACCCAAGCCTCGGGAAAGTCTGCCCGCGCTTCCACGGCCTGACTCCAGGCCCGCCGGGCATCGTAGGGGGTGGCTCCCTGGTCGCCCAGGATGGCCTGCTGCCACAGCAAACGCCCCCGCACAAAGGCTAGATCGGCCTCCAGCAATTGGTCGGCCTCAGCCGCTGCGAGGACGGACTGGGCTGCTGCCAGGTCTTGGGCATCCAGCAGTTGTTCGATGGATCGACGGGCCTGGGCCGGACGCCCCGTGGTTAGGTGTTGGATGGCCTGCAACACCACCACACCATTTCCACGGCTCGACAGCGGCCCGTCTGCTGGAGGCAACACCCCGCCTCCGGGGAACGCCGGAGGCACCGTTGGGCTGGGACGAAGGGCAATGCCCACGGCCACGGCCATCCCCACGGCCACGGCCCCTGCTATCCCCCAGCGCCAGGGGACGGGCACGGTGGCTAGAGCACGACCCAGGGGAGTCCGTTCCTGGGGGAGGGGGGCGATCTGAACCAGGGGTGAGGAGGTGGTAGCAGGGGCCGATCCGACAAAGACCCGACGGGGAGGGGAGTCCATGCCGTGGGGGGCAGGGGGCAGCGTCGGCCTATCGGAACCGTCAAATGCGGGGGAATCTTCTAGAGCAAGGGTCTCTGGAGGGATAGGACGATCCACCGGCGGGAGATCCGTCCCCAGGGGGGCCGTGAGTTGCTGGACGAGGTCGGCCACGGGGTCGGCTTCGGGAGGGGATTGTTCCCAATCGTTGATCCAGTCCCTATCCCTAGGAGCGTCCCCGTTTTGGGGCCAGTCCCCGTCCCCAAGCCAGTCGTGGGGGGTGGGCGAGAGGGCGGTTAGGGCTCCGTGGCCGGAGAAGACTTCCTGGGCGAGGCTGGAAATGTCGGGGTCGGTGCTGTAGTCGGGGGGGATGAGGCCGAAGTCGCGGGGGGGATCCGTCAAACTGAAGGGGGCGAAGGAGTCGGGAGGCTGGGCTTCGGGGGTGGCCAAGAGGTAGCCATCAAACCCGGGCCGCAGGTACAAAATCGGCAACATCCAGAGGGGCTGGCGAGAGCCGTGGGCCGCCATTAACCCCTGGCGCACGCGGCTGAGGCAGACATCCACCGGATAGCCCTGGCGCAGGTTGCGGTAGAGCAGTTGGGTGAAGGTAATGGCCACATCGTCGGGGATGCGGTCGGCCATGGCCAGGACGCCGGGAACGCCACGGGTGACGAGGGCCTGAACCAGGTTTTGCAATCGCCAGTCGGCGGTGGCGTCGGTGTTGGGGGTGTAGGCCCCTCGGCAGGAGTTGAACACCGCCAGCCAAATGCCGTTATTCACCAGGAGTCCGGCCAGTTCCTTGCCGCTTAGACTTTCGGTGAGGCCGTTGTGGCGATTCACCAAAAAGAGATCGCCGCCGCCGGAACTGAGGTCTAGGCTGGCGTCGCTGTGGCCCGCATAGTGCAGCACCTGAAAGTTTCCCTGCTCTAAGGCTTGCACCAGTTCAGCCCGTCCAGGTTGTTCGAGCAGGGTAATTTGAATGTCGAGGGGTTGGTGCAGGCGGGCGTTAGGATACCCCGTTAGGCCAGGGCGGCTGGGGGGCGCTTGCAGATCGGTGAGGAGGGGTTTAATTTCGCGGGCGAGGGCAAGGCGATGTTGGTCGCTGGGGGCAGACACCACCATCAGCACATGGAGGGGATCGGTGGCGGCGGGCAGGGGGGGCAACGCGGCTAAATCGACGGTGTTGGGGCCTTGGTAGTAGCGACACAGGGTAATATCCATCCCCGTGGCCAGGGGCCGATCCTCGCCGTAGAGCAATTCCCAGGGCACCCCTTGTAGGCGACTGTCCTTGAACCCGAGGCGCAGGCGTAGGGGTTGATGGAGGTGTTGAGCCACCCCCTGGGCCGCTAGCCAACTGTCCCGTAGCCGCCCCTGGAACAGGTGTTGATAGAGATCTTGGCCCAGGCGAATGGCATCCTCAGATGGGGGGGCATCGGGGGCGTTCGTGACGGTTCCGGCTAGCAACTGCTGGAGCGGATCCTGGAGAAGCAGGTTGGCCTGGGTCAGCCAATCCGCCACGGGCCAGGTGACTTGGATTTCCGCCAGGGGAACCCCCGCCGCTACGGATTCGGTGCGCAGGAGGTAGGTGTCCTGCCCAGCCACGGGGGTAATGGAAATGTGGAACTCTTGAATCACGAACGCTGACCCTGAATAAAGGCCGGGAACATCGAGCCCTGGGAACCGCTGGAACCGCCAGGGCTAGGTATGATAGGGAAGCTTTGAAGCCCCCACGGGGGTGGTTCTGGGAGATTAGATCCATTTTTTTACCACGCAGCGGTTCCCATGTCTTCCACGGTAAAGCATTCGGCCCGATCCCGCGATCACCCCAAGGTCGCCATCGATCTTGGGGTGGCTGGGCGGTGGTGGCGGGGGCTTCGCTGCTAGGCGGAGGGGGCCTCGCCCTAGGATCAGCGGGGGCCAACGCGGCCATTGTTACCGTGGGGCAAGGGGCCAACACCCCAGAATTGCCGACCCTGCCCGAGGCGGAACAGGATCGGTTGGGGGTACTGCAATCGGTTCAGCAGCCTGAAATCCTCAGTACCCTCAGCCCCGATGGCCGCACCCTGCTGATCGGCGTGATCTCTCCCCTCAGTCTAGAGTCCCGCACTCTCCACTTCCTCGACCTCACCACGGGAACCCTCACCGAGGGCCCGGAACTGGTCTACGACGTGGTGAACCCCGTGGGGCCTGTGCGCTGGACTAACAACGACACGCTGCGGTTTTTGCAGCAGGATCCCTTCGGCCCGTGGGAGGTCGTTACCCTGAACCGTAGGGCAGGGGTGGTGTCGCGGCTTCAGGTGTCCCCGCTGGGGGAGGAGACGGGGGAAATTTTGGGCGTCTCCCCCGACTTTTCACGACTGGCCATTCGGGTCTACGGCCCTGAGGCCGAGGAGGACGTCGTGTTCCTGGTGGCCCTAGACACCCTCCAGCGCCTAGAGGTGGCCCGCCTGCCGAAGGATTTTGTGCTTCAGTCCCTCACCTGGTCGGCCAATGGCCAGCGGCTGGCCCTCGTGGCGGCGGCCCTCGACAGCGAGACCATTTATGATCGCAGCCCCATCAGCCCCAGCTTTTCCAGCACCGCCGTCCAAGACGCCCTGGGCCGCATCCCTCCCGCCGACAACCCCCTACGCCAACACAACTGGGTCCGCCTGTTCGATCTGGCCCAGCCAACCCCCCTGCGGTCAGAATTGCGGGCGGATCAGGGCAGTGGCGACAGCTTCGCCGATGCCCGCCTCAGCCCTGACGGTCGGCTGCTGCTGGTGAAGCGCTATCGCCCCGCCCACCTAGCCGGACGACCCTACCCCAGCTCACTCTTCCCCGATTCCGCCTACTACCAGGTCTACGACCTAGACGGCACCCTACTTCACACCATCGACGAGCCCGCCCTCCAAGGGCCACAGGATTCCCAGGGCTGGTTTTTGGGGCCGGATCGCCTGCTGTTTTGGGCCGCCCACGGCCATGATCGCCCCCTGTGGGTGTACGACCTGCCATCTGTCCCCGATCAAGCCGTCCCCAATGAAGAACCGGGTGGCGACCTTGATCCTGAGCCCCCCCATGATCGGGGTAGTGCGGTCAGCCGTGCCCTCAGGGATGATCCGATTCCATCGGCCCTGAGGCCCCTGCCGCTGCCTCCCGGTTCGGTGGATCCGTCCGCCCTAGCTGTCAGCCCCAATGGTGACACCATCGTCTACGGCTTTTCCTCCGTCACCCAGCCCCCGGAACTCTTTCGTCTGCGTCTCAACGATGGCCGTCCACCGGAGACCCTCACCCAACTCAATGCCCCCCTCCAGGCAGTCAACCGGGTGCAGTACCAGCCCGTGGAATTTCCCACGGAAAACGGGCCACGGCAGGGGTTTCTGGTGCAGCCAGCGGGCCAAGCCTTCCCACCCCAGGGGGTGCCCATCGTGTTTTGGCAGGAGGGGGGGCCGGGGTTTTCCATGGTCAATGAATTTCGGGCCGAGGTGGAAGCCCCCCTGAATCTGCTGCCCAACTTTGGTCTTGCCGTCCTGGTGGTGCCCCTCACCGGGCGGGAGGGCTTTGGCCCCGCCTTCTACCGGCGTCAGGCCGAAGGCCAAAACTTTGGCTCCATCGACCTAGCGGAGGGGCGGGACATCATCCAGCAAGTGGTGCGGCAGGGCTGGGCCAGCGGCAGCCAGGTGGGGGTGAGTGGGTGTTCCTACGGGGGCTACTATGCGGCCCAAAGCCTGCGCCTCTTCCCTGGCCTTTTTGCAGCGGCCAACCCCCAATGCTCCCTGCTAGATACCCTCACCGAGTGGCAACTGGGCTACTCGGGCTTGTTGTCCTACCTCGTCGGCCAGACCCCCATGGAAGATCCAGCGGCCTACCTGGGGGTGTCTCCCCTCTACGGCGCAACCGCCATCACCACGCCCACGCTCATGTTCCACGGCACGGAGGATTTCCTCCAAATTGACGTCGCCCGCAATTTCCATGATGTCCTAGCGGAGGCTGGAGCCCCGGTCATGCTCTATGCCTTTGAAGGCGCAGGCCACGGCATTACCGATCCCCGGTTCCAAGCCCTGGCGGCCCAACTGCAAATTCACTTTTTCCGCCAGTACCTCACCCCCCACAACACCCCCTAGGCCCACTCGAGTTCGATGGCGGACATCAGCCGTTGGAGGTTCTTTAGGGATCGCTTTTGCCAAATGATGGTTTCTGAACCATGCAGCACCAGGGCAGTGGCCGATTGACTACGTGCC
>JALQST010000087.1 GCA_023264315.1 Nodosilinea sp. BSH.14 | reverse complement strand
CCACTATCTCGGCCACCCCCCACCCATGCGTTTTTTAGGGCTGGGCGTGGGCCTTGAGGGCTTCAATAATTTGGATATTCGCCTTGGGGAAGGGATATTCTTCAATGTCCTCCAGGCTGACCCAGCGCACTTCGTCGCATTCGATGGGTTGGGGGTTGCCGCTGAGGTGGGTGCAGTGGTGGACGTTGAGGGTGACTTTGAAGTGGGAATAGGTGTGGGTGACGGTGCAGAGCCGGTCGCCCACGGTAATGTCGATGCCGAGTTCTTCCTGAATTTCCCGCCGGACGCAGGCTTCTACGGTTTCACCTGCTTCAATTTTGCCGCCCGGAAATTCCCACAATCCACCCAGCAGCCCTTCCGGCTTGCGACGGTCGATGAGCACCTGGCCTTGGTCATTCCAAATGACGGCAACGCCAATGTGTTTGTGGGGAATGGGGGCTTTGCTTTCGGTCATCGGGATCTCCGTTTGCACCTTCAAATTATAGGCCCGACAGTGCGGCTGCCAAGGACAGCGGGGGCAATCAGGCTGGCGGCGGGTGCAGAGGGTGGCCCCCAAATCCATGATGGCCTGGTTAAAGTCGCGGGGATTGTCGGGATCCAGCAAGTTTTCGGACAGATCCCACAGGGTATTCATCGCCTTAGCCGGAGGCACGGGCAGGGCCATCAGTCGAGCCAGCACCCGCTTTACGTTGCCATCCAAAATGGCGTAGGGCAGGTTGTAGGCGGAACTGAGGATGCCCCCGGCTGTGGTGCGGCCAATGCCGGGAAGATCGGTGATTTGGTCGAAATCCTGGGGGATTTGGCTGTTATACTCGCTGACAATCCGCTGGGCCGCTCGGTGGACATTGCGGGCACGGGCATAGTAGCCCAACCCTTCCCAGGCTTTTAGCACCGTTTGCAAATCCGCCGCCGCTAGTGCTTCTACGGTAGGAAACTGCGCCAGCCAGCGCTCGTAGTAGGGCCACATGGTTTTGACCTGGGTTTGCTGCAACATCATCTCCGAAACCCAGATGGCGTAGGGGTTGTTGATGTTGCGCCAGGGCAGTTGTCGTCCGGCCTGTCGATACCAAGCCAGCAAGTTAGCCCGCAGTTCCGCCACCACAAAATCCGGCCAGGGGGAGACAGCCCCAGCCGGATCTAAAGCTGTGAGATTCCTGTCCCCAGTCTGTTTTGCCGATTTAGCCGCCGATTCAGTCGCCAGTTCAGCGCCAGGTTCAACCGTAGACAATACATCCAAAGCTGCCGTTAGATAGGCCGCTTCGCCATCGCGACAACGGTGGGGTTGGGAAACGGTCTCTAGGGGCGAGTTGGACAAGGAGGAATGGGGGGAGCTAGGCGTCACGCATGGTTGGGGGCGGCGTCAGCGAGGACGAAGGATTGCTCCATTTCCAGGCGCTGTTCAGCTCCGCGCAAAAAGTACCCGCTCATCATAGCAGAGGCCAACAATCGTCCTAGGCTCTCGCGGTTGGTGGTAATTTCCACATCAAAATGCTGCGAAGGCAGGCCACCCAACAACCCAATGATGTTGTGTTCCATCATCTGCTGCACCTCTGGGGAGGCGGGATTGGAGAGTTGGGCGATGGTTTCAGGGCTCATGGCGTGGACGTACTGCATCAGCGAATTGCCATGCTCGAAGGGCTTGAAACCGCTAAACAGTTCTGGGGATTTGCCGGAAGCGTTGCTCACAGGAGATACCTCACGTTGCTGGCTGTAAGGGGCAGGTCGCCGGGGGCTGACCAAGTCCCGAAGGGCGCTTGTACTACGGCAAGCCGCTGAGGATGGACTTGGATGTGAATGGAAATTCAAATATCTAAATCTAAGGTAACTAACCTTGGCCTGTTTCTCAGGTGGGTAGAACCGTACTGCTGTGGCGAAGTTTCGCGATGGCATATTTATGGACATGCCTTGCCTAGACGCCCCGGTGTCGCTGTTCTAGGGGGCTGGCCAGGGCGTCTTGCCGGTGGGGGCTGGCCCGAGAATGGAGGAAATGCGCAGCGCTAGATCGATCAGGTGGTCGTTTTGGCTGCAAAATTGCTCGGCCTGCGGGCGGGCCATGCCGACGCAAATCAAGTATTCCACAAGCAAGTTATACAGGGTGTCTTCGGCAATTTGGCGCGGCTCGGCATCCTCTGGGCAGGGGGCGTAGTCGTGGTAGTAGAGAAACTCTTGACAACGGAGGGCGAGATCGCGATAGGTGGCATCCTGGGTCAGGCTTTGGAGATGACTCACAATCATAGCGACCTCGGAAGAACAACTAGGGACTAGGGCTCAGGGCAATCCTGACGATTCCAAGTGGGGAAGGACATCAGCCGAATTTTGCCCTTATCTAGCTGGATGGTATCATCCTTGTGCCCTAAAGGACAGGGCTTGAAACCCGCTACAGCAATTCTCAGTATGACTAGGCTGGCGAATAAATACCGCTCAGGCTGAGCCTGTCGAAGCCTTTTCACCGCCGTTTCACCCTTCGACTGTTCGACAGGCTCACAGCTCAGGGTGAACGGCCAATTTGCCAACATGAGCATTGCTGCCAGGAAAAACTAAGCCTTAAGTTTGTTGAAAAAAACCATTGGCCATTGGCCAATGGATGCCTTTCCGCTACAATGGCCACCCAAAAGCGTCCTGCTGGCTCCGGGGTAATCTCCGATTCCATTGCCTGAGGTGCTTGAGCCTCGCCCTCCTCCCTAGGACTTTCCTATGCGTCCCGCCATGCCCCGATCTACGGATGACTCCCGCCTTAATCAGTTGCCCGAATCAGTGCGTGCGCACCTCCAGGAGCGTTTTCAGCTTGTGGTTCCAGCCTCATCCTCGGCGGTAAAGCCGGTGCCTCCTCGCCCCCAATCCGGTTCCCCTGAGGTGTTTGGGGCAACCGTGCCGACGGGTGTTCCTGTGGACGTACCCGCTGCTGTGCCGTCTGGGGAAGCCGCGCCCACGCCAGCCATGGTTGCTATGGAGAAGGTCGAGAAAATCTACCCCAATGGCAGCACCGCTCTCACCAATGTCAGCCTTACCGTGAATCAGGGGGATTTCTTATTTGTTACGGGGCCGTCGGGGTCTGGCAAATCCACCTTATTGAAACTGCTCTATGGCTATGAACGCCCCACCGCTGGGGAAATTCTCGTGGCCAACGAACCCATTGCCAAACTGCGGGGCAACAAACTCGCGATGATGCGTCGCCGCATTGGTGTCGTCTTCCAGGACTATAAGCTTCTTCCCCGTCGCACCGTGGCCGAAAATGTGGCCTTTGTTCTCTGGGCGCAGGGCTTCACGCGCAAGGAAATCCATCGTCGCCTGTGGCCTGCCCTTAAAATGGTGGGGCTGCAACACAAGGCCCAGTGTTTCCCTGACGAACTATCTGGCGGCGAGCAACAGCGGGTGAGCATTGCCCGGGCTGTGGTGAATACGCCACCGCTGCTCTTAGCCGATGAGCCCACCGGAAATCTAGACGCCGATAACTCCCTTCAGGTGATCAAGATTCTCAAAAAGCTCAACTCCATCGGCATCACCGTTATTGTCACCACCCACGATGAACATTTAGTCCGCCTCTCCAACCACCCTGTGGTGCAAATCAAAAATGGACGCCTACATTACCTTGTACGGTAAGGAGACCCTGTCCTGGGATGGTTCTGTGGATCGGGAATCTAGGCGGCGGGTGGGGGGATGGTGATGTCGAGGGTCGTCACCTGACCGTCGGGAGACAGGGTGGACAGGGCGGGGGTGATGCCCGCTTGGTTGCCCACAATGAGAATCACCAGTTGGTCGGGATCTAAGCGGGCCTGGGCGGCGGCGAGGACATCCTGGGCCGTGGTGGTTTTGACCTGGGCCTGGAACTGGAAAATGAAGTCGGCGGGATAGCCGTAGTATTCATCCCGAATCAGGCGGTTGAGGGCTTGGCTGGGCGTTTGGAAGTTGAACACAAAGCTGTTTAGCACGGCATCCTGGGCCTGGGCCAGTTCGGCGGCGGTGATGGGCGCTTGGCGAATGCGGTTCATTTCCGCCTTCACGGACTGCACAAAGGGCACGGTGGCCTCGGTGCGGGTTTCGCCACCACCAATGAACAACCCAGGGTGATCAAACCGGGGTGCCCAGAAGGCATAGACCGAGTAGGCCAAACCCTGACGGGAGCGGACTTCGTTAAACAACCGACCGGAAAATCCGTTCAGCACCTCATTCATTACCGACAGGGCGGCGTGGTCGGGATAGTTGACCATGCCCCCCAGGTGGCCAATCTGCACCGAGCTTTGGGTCATTTGGGGCTGATCCACCACAAACACGCCCGTTTCCGCCTGAGCTACCTCCGGCAGAGGCGTGACGGCCAAGGGCGTTCCGGCACCGCGCCACGGGCCAAAGCGCTGCTCGATCAACCGCTTCATGGTGGTGCGGTCAAAGTCTCCCACAATCCCAAGGATAGTTTGCTCTGGACGGATTGAAGCTCGGTAGAAGTCCAGAATATCCTCCCGGTCGATGGCGTCTAGGGTGGCATACTCCACCGTGCGGGCGTAGGGACTGTCTACGCCATAGACCCGTTTGCGAAACTCGCGGGAGGTGATGCTGTCGGGGCTGTCGTTGCGGCGGGCAATGCCCCCTCGGGCTTGGCGCTTCAGGAAATCAATCTTGTCTTGGGCAAAGGCCGGACGCTGGATTACGTCGGCAAAGAGGGCCAAAATATCCTCAGTATCCTCCGCTAGGGCATCAAAACTGGCGCTACCGGCGGCGATATCAAAGCCGGTTTCAATGGCAGCGGCTCGTCTTTCCAGCGCTTCATTCAGGGCATCGGCACTGAGATTGGCTGTGCCCCCTAGACGCATGGCCTCTCCGGTCAGGCTGGCTAAACCAACCTGCTCCGCTGGCTCAAACCGAGACCCGGTGCGGAAGGTGGCCGATCCACTCACGAGGGGCAGTTCGTGGTCTTCCATTAGATATACCACGAGGCCATTGGGCAACTGATAGCGATCAAAGGCAGGCACCTGCACCTCTGGCAGGGAAGGGAAGGAAAGCTCGTCAAAATGACGCGGAGTCAGGGCGCTAGCCGGGGCTGGCCACCCCAGCAGCAGCCCTAACCCAACCCCCAACAGGGTCAGGAACGTCATCGACACCCAGCGACGGCGGAGACGACGGGGGCGATCTACAGGAGCATTGGGTCGGTTGTAAAGCATGGTTTACGGAAGATGGCGGGTTGGGGAGTGGGGAGTGGGGAGTGGGGAGTGAGGAGTGGGGAGTCGGGATCACCCTACACTTACTGGGCCGTAGTAGACAGGAGCCTCACGGCGGTGCGCTGCTGGGGTTGAAAGAGGCTTTGGGCTACCCGTTGCACATCTGCCGCTGTTACCCGATCAATGGCATCGAGGTTGCGGAAGATGTTGCGCCAGTCTCCGGTTTTAGCTTGATATTCCGCCAGCAGAGAGGCGAGCCCGCTGTTGGAGTTGAGACTGCGCAACAGTCCGGCCCGGGCCTGGGTTTTGACGCGCTCCAGTTCCGCATCAGAAACGGGCTCCCGCTGGAGCCGATCCAGTTCGGCATGGAGCAGGGTCGCGATGTCGTCGGGGCTGTGGTTGGGGGCGGTGAGACCATAAATGACAAACAGATTGTCGTACTTATCGCCGGGAAAGCCGTTGAGGGTACCGATGTCTAGGGCGACGGGATTGTTTTCCACCAAGGATCTGTAAAGGCGGCTGGTGCGGCCACGGGTGAGCAGGCCGTCAATCATGTCGTAGATCACATGGTCAGGATGGCTGAGGTTAGGACGAGGATAGCCTTCGATGTACCAAGGTTCCGACGGCAGTTCTAGGGTGAGGTTGCGGGGGGCGGTTTGGGGGGGCTCGTTGACCACGGGCGGGGGCGGCGTGGGGCGGGCCGGATAGCGGCCAAAGTAGATCTCCGCCAAGCGCTTCACCTCGACAGCGTCCACGTCTCCGACCACCACCGCCGTCAGGTTGCCGGGGCCATAGTAGGTATCGTAAAAGTCCTGAATATCCTGACGGGTGGCCCCATAGAGGTCAGCCTGGTAGCCAATGATGGGACGGCGGTAGGGGTGTTGATCGAAGGCGTTTTCCAGAAAGTTTTCCACCAGGGTGCCGATGGGGGAATTATCCACCCGCATCCGCCGTTCCTCAAGGATCACGTCCTTCTCTTCAAAAAACTCCCGAAAGACCGGATCGAGGAAACGCTCCGATTCCAGGGAAAACCACAGTTCTAGCTTGTTGGCGGGCAGGCTGTAGAAATAGCGGGTGGCATCGGCCCCAGTGGTGGCATTTAAACCGACGCCCCCGGCCTGTTCGATAATTTGGCCGTACTGGTTCTGCACCACATAGCTCGATGCCTGCTGGCGCAGGGTTTCTAGCTCAGCCTTGAGGGTTGCGGCCCGGTCGTTGTTGCCCGCTGCCTCGGCCTGGAGTTTGTCGGCAAACACCCGATCCATCGCCGCCAACAATTGGGTTTCCGACGCATAGTCTACGGTGCCAATGCGGCTGGTACCCTTGAAGGCCAGGTGCTCTAGGTAGTGGGCCACCCCGGTTTTGCCGTCTGCCTCATCCACCGCTCCCACGTCAGCGTGGATCATAAACGACACCACCGGAGCCTGAGGTCGATCTAGCACCAGGAAGGTCATGCCGTTGACCAGGGTGAACTGGGTAACGGCCTCGGTAAAGCGATCTAGGTAGGGCTGAATGGAGGTTGGGCTAGACGGCAACCCCTCAGCCCAGGCGGGAGCCATGCCGCCCAGCCCCAGAATCATGGCCAGGGCCAACGCCAGCCAGCGCAAACCCGCAGCCCCTAACCCAAGCCGCCCCCGATGAAGGCGGGTTGGGGTATTTTGCTCAGAACAGGACTGAACAGGGGGGCGGGGCGGAGAACACGGTGAAGCGTATAAGGCTGGAATCCGCAGGAACAAGGCAAACATAGGCTGAGTTAGAAAAATCTCAGCTTCCAGGATAGTAGAGCAGCGTTATGGTTGACCATGGCCGTCCGCCAATCCGCCCGCCAAGGCCCGTATTCCACGGGAGAGCCCATAAACCATCAATCGGGGCAGGGAAAGCCTGCCCCGATTGGGAAATTCGCTAGGACGGGGTGCCGTTTCGGGCGATGGGGGCTAATGTCCGGCGGGCTGCATCAGCATGGCCCGCAGTTTGTCCCGCTCGGTGGGAGAAAGGGTTTGGGCGAAGGCTGCGATGTCGGCTGGACTCATGGTACTGAGCACCTGATGCGGGGCTCCCAGGGCGGCAGAGGAAGGCGCTGAAGCTGGATCAGATGAGGCGTGGACGCCCTGGGCGGCAGCGGGGGCGCTATCAAGGGCACAACTGCCCCCGTTACAGTTGAGGCGGAGATCATGCCAGGTCATCGTGGGCCAAATCCAGCCACGACGCCCGTGCAGTTCATGGTTGAGTACATCGGTTTCCCAATAGGTGCGGGGGGAGGGGTATTTGTCCTCTGACTAGGCCAGATCCCTGGTGGATACTTCGCCATCGCCAGCCGCGATTCACCCAGATGCAAAAAAGAGGCCTCCCTGAAGAACGCCTCTCCCCTGGGCATAGCTAAGCCAGCCATGGCGAGGAAGTCAGGGATTCGGCCCTCAGGGTGATTGCTGAAACGGCCCAGTATCCCTGTCTGACCTAGGACATGGCTTGGATAATGTAGTCAAAGTAGGGAGCGGCTTCCGCTGCATCGTCATCGGACAGCAGGTTGAGGGAAGCTTCCTTTAGGCAGCGCACGGCTTCGGCCATGCCGGGAACGGGTACATCCAGGGCATTGTACATTTCGCGCACGCCAACCAGGCCAATGCTTTCGATGGGGGCCTTATCGCCCGCGATCACGCCGTAGGTGATCAGCCGCAGGTACCAGCCATAGTCGCGCAGGCAAAGGGCACGCTGCTTTTGGCCAAAGGCATTGCCACCGGGGGCGATGAAGTCGGGCCGACGCCGCCACAGTTCGCGGCTGGCTTGGTCAACGATTTTTTTCTCGTTCTCAGACAGGGTGCTAGCGATGCGCATCCGCTGCTCACCCGTTTTCAAAAAGTCTTCGATGGCCTTCAGCTCACCGCTAGTCGGGTAGCGCAGCTCATCATCGGCGTTCAAAATGACTTGGCTAACGACAGACATAGTTAATTAATGACTGGGGATGACTCTTTTATCTCTGTTAGTGTAACCAGTTGGGGGCGTCAGGGAAAGTTACCGAGCCATGATTTCGTCTGGATTTCTGACAACCGAAGAACCGGGATTGCACGGCTGAGATGCCTGCCTGACAAGGGTTTAGGGCTTTTGGCTGTCTATGGAATCCATGGGCAATGTTTCCGATCCCGTAACGTTTCGATACATTGTGGCTGTCTAAACGAGGATGTCAGATCCTCGGTGACAGATCCCAGGGTTCTTGGGTGATGAGCAACGACCTGAATCTGTATGCCCAAACAGAACCCTGGGATCTTCTTGTCAGGTGGGGTTGATCTAAAGCAGCATGGCTGAGCGCTCCGCCAGGTCAGATCGTTCGCCCTTGGTGAGGGTGATGTGTCCGGCGATGGGCTCGTTTTTGAAGCGCTCTACCACATAGGTGAGGCCGTTGCTGGCGGCATCGACGTAGGGGTTGTCGATTTGGTCGGGATCGCCCGTGAGGACGACTTTGGTGCCTTCCCCGGCGCGGGTGAGAATGGTTTTGACTTCGTGGGGGGTGAGGTTTTGGGCTTCGTCCACAATCAGGAATTGCTTGGGAATGGATCGGCCCCGAATGAAGGTGAGCGGCTCGATCTGTAGAAGTCCCTGGCTGATCATTTCCTCGTGGCCCCGTCGCCAGTGTTCCGGCTTGCCCCGGCTGTCTTGGGTGCCAAAGATCAGGTCAAAGTTGTCGTAGAGGGGCTGCATCCAAGGGTTGAGCTTTTCCGTCATATCCCCCGGCAGGTAGCCAATGTCTCGCCCCATGGGAATGATGGGACGGGCAATCAACAGCCGCGAATAGAGCCGGTCATCGGCCACCTTTTGCACCCCGGCGGCAATGGCCAGCAGGGTCTTCCCCGTCCCGGCTCGGCCCACCAGGGTAACGAGGGAAATGGAGTCTTGCAGCAGCAGTTCAAAGGCAAAGCGCTGTTCCCGGTTGCGGGGCTGCACCCGCGATACCCCGGCGTGGGGCAGCTTGGTGAGGGGCACCAGTTTACCGCTGTCGCCCTGGACAAAGCCGAGGGCCGTGTGGGCCGGGTTCAGCTCGTCTACCAGGGTCACAGCCTGGTTGGGGCAGAGGTCTTGTTCCAGCCTCAGATGCCCTTCACTAAACAGTTGCCCTAGGGCTTCCCCGGGCACCATCACCTCGGCGGTGCCCGTATAGAGGTCGTCAAGATCCACCTTGTCGGTTTCGTAGTCTTCCGCCACCAGGCCCAGGGCATCGGCCTTGATGCGCAGGTTCGTGTCTTTGCTCACCAGCACCACGGGTAAATCGCGATGGTGGCGATACTCCATGGCCACGGCCAAAATGGCGTTATCGCCCTTGTCGCCCTCTAGCTCGGCGGGCAACTGCATCAGGGTTTCTCGATGGCACAGGGCCACCTTTAAATGACCGCCATGATCGAGGGGAATGCCCTCCACCAACGACCCATGGCTGCGGAGTTCGTCCAGGGTGCGCGACACATGGCGGGCGTTGCGGGCCGTGTCCACCGTCCCCTTTTTGAACCGATCTAGCTCCTCAATAATCGTGATCGGTAAAACGACGTCGTTATCCTCAAACCGGAACATTGCCATAGGATCGTGCAGCAATACATTGGTATCGAGGACAAAGACTTTTTTCATAGAAACTCGGCGAAGGTGAAGTGAACGGGCCAGGGGCGAGACCGAGGAATGCGCCAAGCCTCCAAAACCCCAGCTATCCCCAGCAGAACGGCTGTTTAGTCACTGTAGCGGATCTGCTTGCCGATGCTG
>JALQST010000086.1 GCA_023264315.1 Nodosilinea sp. BSH.14 | reverse complement strand
CCTACCCATCAGGAGGCCGTTTAACGGTCAGACTGGGAATCCCCGCGCCCTATGGGCCGGGGAGGATGTCAATGCTAAGTGGTGACGATGGGAACCTGTTCCGGGTCGGCCCAGAGGATGAGCTTGGGATCGTAGGGGCTGGTGAGGGCGGGGTGCTGGGGCAAAATCCGCAGGGATAGCCCCTGGAGGCCGCTGGAGGTATATTCCACCTCAGTGGCGTAGAGGCTGTGGCCCTGGCTGTCTTGGCCTTGGTAGACCATGGGGATGGCAGTGCCGCTGTGGATGTCGCCATCCACGGCCACGGTGCCCCGGTACAGTTCCACCTGCACATCGCCGGAGGTGATGGCTCCCAGTTGCAGGCGGGTGGAGACCTTGAGGGGCTGGTTCACCCGTAGGTCGGTGGCGTCGGAAATGGCGATCTCCTCAAACCGCATGTCGTACCAGTGTTCGGCCAGGTGGGACAGCCACACCGCCAGTTCCTTGCCGGAACCGTAGTGCTGGGCTGCGAGGGTGTGGGCACGGTCGCTGGCAGCGAAGTAGCCCTGGTTGGCGTAGTCCTTCACCATGCGGGCGGTGTTGAACTGGGGCGTATTGAGGTAGATGGCCTCCTTCATTTTGGCCACCCAGCCGCGAGGAATTTCGTCCTTGTCGCGGTCGTAGAACAGGGGAACCACTTCCTTTTCCAGGATGTCGTAGAGGGCGTTGGCTTCCACATCGTCCTGGTAGTCGAGGTTGTCGTAGTCTTCGCCGTGGCCAATGGGCCATCCGGTGCGAATATAGTCGGCCTCATCCCACCAGCCATCCAGGACGCTGAGGTTGGGCAGACCGTTCATCGCCGCCTTCATGCCGCTGGTGCCGCTGGCCTCACGGGGGCGACGGGGCGTATTCAGCCACACATCGCAGCCCGCCACCATGTCCCGCGACAGGTGGATGTCGTAGTTGGGTACAAACACGATGGATCGATTCAGGCCATGATCGCGGGTGAAGTGGATGATGCTGCGGATCAGTTCTTTGCCGGGAATGTCCTTGGGGTGGGCTTTTCCGGCGATGACAAACTGCACCCGACGATGGGTACCGTTGCCGTTGATGATGTTCTGGATGCGGTCGAGATCCCGCAGGAACAGGGTGGCCCGTTTGTAGGTGGCAAAGCGACGGGCAAAGCCAATGGTGAGCACAAAGGGGTCGAGGCGTTCCTGGGCTTCCGTTAGTTCCCGCGTCGATCCGCCCCGCTCCAGCAGGTTTTTGGCCAGCCGTTCCCGCACCGCCATCACCAACTGGGATCGGCATTGCTCGTGGTTGCGCCACAGTTCCTCATCGGGGATCGTTCGCACCCGCTCCCATAGGGACGCCCCCGGACTGGCCTGAGACCAGTTAGGGCCAAGGTAGCGGTCGTACAACGCCTGGGTAGAGCGAGCCACACAACTGCGGGCATGGACGCCGTTGGTAATCGCCCGAATCGGCACCTCCGCCAGGGGCAATCCGGCCCAGAGGTCGCCAAACATCTCCTGGGACACTTTGCCGTGGAGCTTGCTGACGCCGTTGACAAAGGTCGCCGTCTTAATCGCCAGCACCGCCATGCTGAAGGGGGCGGAAAAATCCCCGGTGTTGGTGCGGCCCAGAGCCAAAAATTCGTCATCCCCCAGGCCAAACCGCTGGCGATAGTGGCCCAGGTAGTGCAGCACCTTGTCGGGCGGAAACAGGTCGATCCCCGCTGGGACGGGGGTGTGAGTGGTAAACATTTGGCTCGCCTGGGCCACCTGAAGCGCCTCAGCAAAGGTCAGCCCCTCCTCCATCAGCACCCGGATCCGCTCTAGGGCCATAAACGCCGAGTGGCCTTCGTTCATGTGGTAGGCGGTGGGGACGATGCCCAGGGCCTTCAGCATCCGAATGCCACCAATCCCCAGCATAATTTCCTGGTGGATGCGCATATCAATGTCGCCGCCGTAGAGCCGATCACAGATGTCCTGGTCGTACTGGCTGTTGGGTTCGATGTTGGTATCCAGCAAATAGAGGGGCACCGTGCCCACCTGCACCCGCCAAATCCGGGCATAGACCGTCCGGCCTGGGTAGTCCACCGCAATGCGGATCTCGTTACCGTCGGCGTCCCGCTCTAGGTGTAGGGGCATATTGTAAAAGTCGTTGATCGGGTAGCGCTCCTGCTGCCAGCCGTCGGCATTGAGATACTGGGCAAAGTAGCCCTCTTGGTAGAGCAGCCCTACCCCCACCAGGGGCAAACCCAGGTCGCTAGCGGACTTGAGATGATCCCCCGCCAGCACCCCCAACCCACCGGAATACACGGGCATACAGGTGGTGAGGCCAAACTCCATGGAAAAGTAGGCGTAGCACTCACCGGGCACCGGGTTGGGGCGATGCTTGCCGTACCAGGGCCGCTCCTTCAGGTAATCTTCCAACCGCTGGGCGGCGCGATCCATCTGGGCTAAAAAGCCCTCGTCCTCGGTGATTTCGTTCAGCCGTTCCTGGCCAATGGTGCCCAGCATCAGCACCGGATTGTAGCGGCTCGACTCCCACAGGTCGGCATCCAGCCGCCGAAACAGATCGGCCATTTCCATGTCCCAATCCCAATGGAGGTTGTAGGCTAGGGTGCGCAACGCCTCTAGGCGCTGGGGGATGGACGGGGTGACGTTAAAGGTGAGAATCGGTCGCATAGGACTTGAACCCAAAGGACACAAAACACAAACCAGACCCATGCTAGGAGGCCAAGTTGGATAGGCCCATTGTGACCCCGATGGGGCCAAAGGCTAACAGGCTTAATACTGTTTTCGGAGATAGCAGCCCTCAAGACCACCCCCCTAGGGTATACCGCGTGCGATCCGAAATTTCACAGATACTCCCCGGCTGGCAACCTACTGTCATAGAGTGAGGACATCACCATTTAGACGGATGGCCAATGGGGATCACCATCAGCGATAATAAAACCTATTAGAAATACATATCTTGCGTTGTTGTGGGCGGTTGGGATTTCATTGGGTAAACCGTTTGAGAATCCCCAGGATCATCCCCACCCTTGCCCCAATAGCGCTATGGACGCCGTTTAGAGGACTTTAATCATGCAACGCTCCGCCACCAGTTCCGGCCTTACCACCCCTGTACACAATACCCAGCGCCCCGAAGCCGAATTTGACCAATGGGCCAAGGCTGTGCGTCAGCAAATGGTCGCTGCCCTCAAACGTCGCGGCAATGCCTAATACAGCTCATACTTCATCCATTGGCAGGGGATAGTGCCGTTCGTTACCGACCAGCGCTGGGCGGATTTGAGACCAATTGTGCGGGCCAGTTCCTTATTGCCGCTGAGGACAAAAGCCGTCCAGCCCTTAAAGCGCTGCTTCAGCACATCCCCCAGCAGCCGATAGAAGGCCGCGAGATCCTCGTCCTGCCCCAGCCGTTCCCCGTAGGGTGGGTTGCAGAGCAGATAGCCCTGGTCGGCGGGGGCCGCGAGGTCTTCCAACTCCTGAACAAAAAACTGAATCTGATCGGCCAAACCGCAGCGTTCGGCGTTGCCCTGGGCCTGCTGAATCACCGATTCGTCGCGATCACAGCCCCAGACGAGGGTATTCAGGGTGCCGCCGTGGCTGGCATCGGCCTCTTGGCAGAGGTCGTCCCACAGGTCGGCATCAAAATCGGGCCAGGTTTGGAAGCCAAAGGATTCCCGAAATAACCCCGGTGTAATGCCCAAGGCCGCTAGACTGGCCTCTAGGGGCAAGGTGCCCGACCCGCAGAGGGGATCGATCAGCGGCACGTCGCCCTTCCAGCCCGTCCACTGCACTAGAGCCGCCGCCAGGGTTTCCTTCAGCGGGGCCGCCCCCACCGCCGCCCGATAGCCCCGCCGATGAAGGCTTTGACCTGAGCTATCTAGACTAACGGTGTAGTGATCGCGGTGGAGATGCACATTCACCCGCACATCGGGCTGGTGGGTATCTACGCTAGAACGCTCGCCCCAGTGGTCGCGCTGTTGGTCAATGATGGCATTTTTCACTTGCAGGGCCGTGAAATGGCTGTGGTTCAAACGACGGTGTTGGCCCGACACATCCACCGCCAGGGTGCGATCCGGCGGCAGGTAGGGTCGCCAATCAATTTTCTGGATGCCCTGGTACAAGTCCTCGGCGTCCACACAGGGGCCATCCCCCAGCCGCACCAGCACCCGAAAGGCCAGCCGCGACCACAGATTCACCCGGTACAGCAGCCCTACATCGCCCTGGAAGGCCACCCCGCAAAAACTCTCCTCCACCCCCTGCGCCCCCAGGGACATCAACTCGGCAGCGGCCAGAGGCTCTAGCCCATGGGCAACGGTGGCAAAATATTGGAGCATCACACAACGGCCAAAAACGGTAGGGAGTGGGGTTTAGTATTTTGTTAAGACCCGTTCCTGGGATACAACCAGGGAACAAAACCTAGGCTATTCTAGTGATAATCTTTAGCGGTGGCTAGGAGACTGTTTCTGGCGGAGATGATTCCCTGAGGCAGGCCCGCCCACCCCTATCTCTGTCGAATTCTTGGAGGAACGACTTATTTCTAAGACTCAACTGGTCAACCGGCAAATTCGATCACCTCAGGTGCTGCTGATCGATCATGAAAACCAAAATCAAGGCCTTGTCGATACCCGCGATGCACTGAAGCTGGCTGAAGAACAGGGGCTGGATTTGGTAGTGGTTTCCCATGGCAAAGATGCTCCTGTCGCCAAAATTCTGGATTACGGCAAGCTTCAGTACCAGCAAAGTAAGCGGCAGAAGCAAAGCTCCAAGCCTTCGCTCAAGGAAGTCAAACTCCGGCCCAACGTGGGCGAGTCAGACTATCAGCTTCGCATTAAGCGTACGGTGGAATGGCTGTCTAAGGGAGACTCCGTGAAGTTTATTGTGCGCCTACGAGGCCGCGAACACCAGCATCGTGACCGAGCTGGAGAACTCTTGGATCGGATTGTGCAAGACATGGGCGATGCCGGTAAGGTGCAGTCCCTCGATAAACGGGCCTTAGTGCTGATGATTACCCCCGCCTAGGGGCGCATCCGGCCTAGTCTCAGCCTGCGCCATCACCGGGCACGTCATGGGCTAAACCGCCGCATGGGCCAGGAGTTTCCTTGGCCCATCTTTTTAGGCGTCATCGGGTCTGCTACTCGCTAGGGCTCCACCCGCCGAAAATAAACGGCGGTGGCGATGATTAAGCTGAGTAATGCCAGCGGCACCCAGAGCGCATTTCCGGTCATCATGGGGCTAACCTCCGGTGTCCCGATGTCGCGATGTCCGCTATGACTGTATCCGAACGCCTTGTTTTTTTACAGGAGCACACGCCCCTAGGGGTGTTATCCCCATCCACCCTAGGCCAAATCGCCCGCTGTTTAAAGGTGATCACCCTCCCCACTGGGCAGTTCGTCGTCGAGGCCGATCAGCCGCCGGAGGGCCTGTATTTGCTGCGCCAGGGCAAGCTGGAAACCTTGGAAACCGGGCTAGGCGGCGTGAGCTTTTTGCCCGGATCGGTGCTGAACCTGGAGGCGCTGCTGCTGAATCAGCCCGTGGAGCAAAGTATCCACACCCTCACTGAAAGCACCCTCTGGGTTCTGGAGCGGGAGCAGTTTCAGCATTTGGTGCAGGACTACCCCGACATTCTGCAAACCTTTACCCGACAACTGGTGGAGGCGGTGCGGCGACTGTCCTTTCAGTTCAGCTACGAGCAGGAACGGCAGGCGATTTTGCGGCCCTACCTGGTGACGCGGGCCAAACGGGGGGTGGTCGGGCGCAGTCGCTATGCGGATCGGCTACGGGGGCAAATTCGCGAGGCGGCGGCGGATCGGCAACTCGTGCTGATTTTTGGCGAACCGGGCTTAGAAAAGGACAACCTGGCGGCGCTGGTTCACTACGGCTCCAGCCAGCGATGCACCCCCATGATGCAGGTGGACTGTGGCCAACTTCAGGCCAGCGGAGCGGATTTGTTTGGCCGTTCTGGGGGGAAGCCGGGACTGTTGGTGGCGTTGGAAGAAGGCACCCTGGTACTCAGCAATCCAGGGGAGTTGGAACCGGATTTGCGGGAATCCGTGGCGCGGCTGATGCAAACGGGGCAGTACCAGCCCGTGAGTCGGGACAGGGAAACGGTGCCTGTTCAAACCTCCAACGCCCGGATTATCCTGATTTCTGAGCAGCCTGTGGCGGAACTGGATAGCCTCGTGGCCCACCGCATCAAGGTACCGCCCCTGCGGGTACGTAAGGCCAACATCAACGACTGGGTGAACTACTATCTAGCCCTGTGGTGCCAACGGCGGCGGCAAACCCGGCTGACCCTGGCCCCCGAAGCCCTACGGCGGCTCCAAGCCTACGATTTTCCCAACAACCTGCGCGAACTCCAAAGCCTGGTGGAACGGGCGGCGTCCCAACGGGTCTCTGGAAACACCATCACCGAAGAACTGATCTGGCCCAACCAAGGGAAAAAACGCCTGCTGCGGCTGAACCTGCTCAACCGCTATCCAGCCCTGCGGCGGTTTCTACGGAGCTCCTGGTGGCCCGACCGCATCAACTATGGCTTCACCCTGGCGCTGTTTGCGGTGGTGGTGGGCGTGCTGTTCCTGGGGCGGCTGGTTTATGTTCGGCCTCTTTGCGCTGATTTTGATTTGGGAGGAAGTCTGGGGCTTGGAGGACACTGCCTACCTCTCCGCCTGCCTGCTGCTGCTGATTACCGCTGGGGCGATGATCTTCTCCGCCCTGTTTGAGCGCCGCTTTTGGTGTCGCTACCTCTGCCCCATCGGCGGCATGAATGGTCTATTTGCTAAGCTATCGATGACGGAACTCCGCGCCCAGCAGGGCATTTGCTCGGCGGAATGCACCACCTACCAATGCTACAAAGGCGGCCCCGCCAAGGGAGAAGGCCAAGACACCCTCGGTTGTCCGCTCTACTCCCACCCGGCCCAACTGGAGGACAACCGCGACTGTGTTCTCTGTATGACCTGCCTTAAAGCCTGCCCTCACCGTTCCGTGGAGTTCAACCTGCGCCCCCCCGGCATTGAACTGTGGACGACCCACCAGCCCCGGGCCTACGAAGTGGCCCTGATGTTTTTGCTGTTGGGGGCGGTATACCTCCACCGTCTACCCGAAATCCAGGCCCAGTGGGGACTCTCCTTACCTGTAGATACCCTAGCTGGACACAGCCTTGTATCCCTAATCCTGCTGATCCTACCCGCCGGATTACCCCTTGCCCTAGAGGCACTGTACCGTCTGCTGCGGTGGCGCTATCCCACCCTGGCGGCTCGATCCTTCGTCAAACTGGCCTACGGCTACCTGCCCCTGGTGTGGGCGGCTAACTTGGCTCACTACCTACGCTTGGGCCTGCTAGAGGGCGGGCGGGTGCTGCCTGTGCTGGGTAAAACCCTGGGCTTTACCGAAGTGCCCTGGCCCTTCTGGATGGCCGATCCGGCGGTGGTGGCCTTTCTCCAGGGCGTCACGCTACTGCTGGGAGTCCTGCTCTCCCTAGGACTAACGGGCAAACTCCATCGGCAAGCGGGTCTGTCCCGCTGGGGCCAGCAGGGCTGCACCCTGATCTACGGTGCGAGTTTGTGGGGGCTAATCGTCGGGCTCTAACATCCTACTGTGGTGCCCAGATCGGCCCGATCCCGATGGCTGTCTCCATTGGAAATCCCGCCAAAGCCATGGCTACAATGAAAACGCTGGGTCAAGGCCCTTGGTTCACGGAGGGAGCACGGCATGGATACGGATTCTAGACAAACGCAGGAACCCTACGACCTCTTGCAGCACACCCCACGGCAGCGGGTGAGCGATGGGGCGATGGTGCCCCTCCTAGCTGATGGCGCGGAGGCGGCCTATACCCTGGTGATGGTGTTGCCCCAGTTGGGCGACTTTGACAGCCTGGAGTATGCCTGGTGGGTGCGGCGCGGCTGGAATGATCTGGCGGCGAAGCAGGTGGCGGTGCGGGCCATCGGTATTGGGAATCGCACCGCCGGGCAAGCCTTTTGCCAGTTCACCGGGTTTCCAGCGGATCAGCTTTGGGTCGATCCCAGCGCCGAGCTTCACCGTCAGTTGGGGCTCTATGCAGGGCTGGAGATGGCTATTCCGGGGCTTTCTCCGGGGCAGCGGGCCTGGGTGAACCTGATGCTGATGTGTGCGGGGATCGCCAGCCCCGGCACCCTCGCGGAGGTTTTTCGGGGCTATCGTGGCGACCGCAACGCCCCTCAACTGATTGGCGATGACGAGGTGATCAAAGCCCCACCCCTGCCACCCCTGCGGGGGCGATTTTTTCAATGGGCTGGGGGCCGTGGGTTTCAGCGTCCCTTCGAGTTGGCCACCCTGCGGCTGCGCAATATGGCCGAAGTCCTCGGTAACTGGAGCACCTACGTGCCCGATGCGGCCTACCTCACCCAGCGCGGCGGCACCTTTGTGTTCGATACCAACCACAATCTCGTGTATGAACATCGCGATCGCGGCATTTTAGACTTTGCCGAATGCAAGAGCGATCCCCTAACCTTTTTGGCCAAGCTCCCGGATCGCCCCCAAAGCCCAACTCCGCTCGCCTCCCATCCCAGGTAGCCTTCCAGGTTGGGAATGGCTGTTGTGGGAGGACACCCTGAGGACGTCGTCCTGAATCGTCCTGATAAGAAAATGGTGGCAGGCTATGATCCACCACCGTCAACCATCGCTCTAGACCTTCACACTTGACATCCTTAGCAAATTGAACGGAAGGCCCCACTGGGAGGCTGGATTTTCCCGTACTGTTGGTTTTCTCCAGCCTAGGTTGGAGGCTATGCCCTCCCATTTACCAGTGACCTTGCTAGGATTTTAATACCTATTCAATTGCTGAGTAGTAATCGGGCACCTCGATTAATTGCCTTACTGCGAATCCGAAGAGCCTGAAACCACTGGAATCTCGTGCCCATTCTCAATAAGATTTGTATTTTTCGAGGTGCCCAATCATAGAAATGTTGGGACGACCAGTCGTACAGCCTATCGATATATCCAGGCTTAGAGGGTATTGTCTGAGGGCATAACCCAGTGGGTGCCACCACCCTGCCTCCGACCCGGAAACTCATCACGGCTGTTCGCACTGGCTACCGATGCAATACCAAGGGTCTGGAGAGTTAGCATTGCCCCTAGGGACAGGGTGCCAATGGTAAGCAGAAGCCGATGGGACTTGGAAAATCCAGTGACTGATTCTTGCATGACGTCATATCGTTACACTTGTCAGGCGCTTCAGCCCGTGGCAACAGCTCCTTAAGTGTAGACGCTCCCTAAAAAACAGCATTTAGAACCTGCATAGATCTATTAACGCCGATGGAGGGTACCCCTGACGACAGGAGAGATACGGAAATTTTTCTAAGGACTTTTACGAGGCTTCCAAAAGTATCCGGAAAGAAAGACATATTTTTTCCGTAAAGATCCTTAAAAAAACAATGATCGACAGGTAATCAGCCCGTGTTTTTCCCTCGCTCACCATGAAAATCGATAAAGCCTACGTAGTTATACCTAGGTGTATCGCGTTAGCCATCCGATTGGCCGTCCCAGGCTGCCCCTTGATCTAGCAACCAGGCATACCAGTGGTCTAACCCTTCCCCGGAGGTGGCTGACACCGGGAACACCTGAATTTCGGGGTTTACTTGGCGGGCATAGGCAATGCAGCGATCCACGTCAAAGCTAACGTAGGGGAGCAGGTCAATTTTGTTCAGGAGCATAATCTGGCTGGCCCGGAACATATGGGGATATTTGAGAGGCTTGTCATCCCCCTCGGTCACAGAAAGGATGGCCACTTTGGCCCGCTCCCCAAGGTCAAACAGGGCGGGGCACACCAGGTTGCCCACATTTTCAATCATCAGCACCGAGCGCGCTGGCGGTTGCAGGGTTTGAACCCCCCGCCGCACCATGTCGGCCTCCAGGTGGCAGCCTGTG
>JALQST010000085.1 GCA_023264315.1 Nodosilinea sp. BSH.14 | reverse complement strand
ATTGTGGTGCTGCCCACCATCGCATGGCGCGGCTTGGTGGTCATTCCGCTCATGGTGATCTTCGGCCTTGCCTGTGGCCATTTCCTCGGTGGGCCAGAGATGGCCGTACGATCCGCCGTCGCCACCGGAACCATCGCCCGCAATGCTGGATTGGCCCTCTTCCTCCTCGCCGCCAACGGAGGCGGAAACGCCATTCCCACGGTGATCGCCTACGTGGTGATCGGTGCCCTCACCGCCATGCCCTACAACGTCTGGGCCAAACGGCAAGCAAACGCCGTTGAGAATCCGGCTTAGGCCAGCACACGGCTCCCCTTCCGGCTCCCCTTCCGGCTCCCCTTCCGGCCTCCGGTCTGGGGGTGAGGGCTAATCCTCTTCGGCGAAAAATTCGGCCCCTAGGTTTTCCACGGTGCGGGTGACGAGGGCGCGGTCGAGGAGTTCGTTGCGCCGTTCGCAGGAGGTTTCGGAGACGAGGAGACAGCCGTGGCAGGCGGATCCATGGAGGAAGCGTTCTTCCTGGGGGCTGTCGGGGTTGTGTTTGGCACAGACGGGGTCATTGGAGCAGAGTTGGCCTTGGTCGAGGGCTTTGCCGAGGTGGTATTCGATGTTGCGGCCCACCTCCACCAAGCCGCCGAGGGTGCCTTCGGAGCCGGAGGTGCCCGTGTGCAGCAGGATGCCATAGCCGATGTCGGGGAAGGCGTAGATGCGTTCGCGGATGGCGCTGGAGGCATAGCCGCATTCCAAGGAAACGGCGTTGATCAGCAGGTGGGAGAGGGAGTGGAGCATGATGTAGGCGGGGCCGGGGAAGGGGGCATGATCCGCCGGGATGCCGCGATGGTCGAGCCAGCGTTGGAAGCCCCGCTCTAGTTTTTGGCTGCGTTTTTGCACCGGGGGCTGGTTCAGCCAAGTGTCGATGCGGTCTTTGGAGAGGCTAAGGAAGACCCCTTCCCCCAGGTTTTCGAGGGCCGGGAACCACTGGGGTTCAAAATCGAGGGCGGCGCGGCGCACCCCAATGGCGAGGTCGTCAATTTCGCCGTCGATGGTGGTTTGGGCGGCCTCAAAGCGGGTGAAGCCAATCAGGGCCATCACCTCCCGCAGGCGATGCACCAGCACCACCTTGTCGATGAAGGGTTGCCACCGGGGGGCCAGCAAGCGGCGATCACGGGTGTAGCCCTCAAAGATGGTGTCGGCGGTGGGGCTTTCCTTGCCGCGTTCTTCGGGGCAGGCCAGTAGGGCTTCTAGTTCCACCTGTTTGATGCTTTTGTCGGGGGCGTCACGGCCTTCTTTGCGGCGCTGAATTTCCGCCCAGACGGTCTCTGCGCCAAATTCCGCCAGCTCGGCAAATCTGGGCTTCCGCAATGACCGAACCACGTCATCCACGGACTCTTCAAATTGCAGGTCTTCCTCGTAGAACCGATCCACGGCCTTTTTGAGAAGGGCATCGGGGTCGGGCATGGAGATGACGCTGAGGATTTGGCTGAAGTAGGCGTTGCTGGCGGAACGCACCAGCAGGCGGTTGTATTCGGGCTGGTTGGTGGGGACAACCTCGCCCGCGTCGTCGATGCGGTGGCGACGGCAGGGCTCCTGACCCTTGGGGCCAAGCCAGGGCCGATGGCCTTCGCAAGGCCCAAGCACCCTAGAATCCGTCACCTTGGCCTGGGAGAGGGGCCGCAGGCTGTGGCACTGCTCGCACCGTACAAAGATGTCTTCAAAGTCGTTGCCGGAACCCGCCTCATCCAGCCAGAGTTGGCCCCGGCATTTGGGCTGAAAATCGTTGTGGACAAAGGCGTTCCAGTGGATGTCGCTGAGGTGGCCGTTGGTGCAGGCTTGCACAAACCGCACGGGGACGGCCTGGACGGTTTTGCCCTCAAATTTGGCCCCGCCCTTGACGGAACTCCAGGAAATGAGGGGACGGGTGCGGTAGACCTTTCCGGCCCGCTCCACGGTGCGATCCACCTGGGCCAAAAACCAGGTGGGAAACACAAAGGCATCCACGCCGCTGAGGGAGGCCGTTTGGTCGCTGCCTTGGCTGGGGGGGCCGTAGAGCTTCACCTCGTGGTCGTCGGGCAGTTTCAGGCTTTGGGCCACTTTGTATTTCAGGCGTTCCTCTTGGATGTAAGGTTTTTCGCCCTTCCAGTAGGAGAGGCCCGACAGAATCACCGAGCGCGTGGGCAAATCCACCATGGAACCGGGGCCAAAGGTGGTGAGCAGTTGGCTTTGGCGCAGTTCGCCGCTGGCTTTCTTGGCTTTTTTAGGCTGGCTCAAGGCTCGTCTCCTTCAATGTCGGTGAGGGTGTAGGGGTCGCGAATCCACAGGTTCACGGTGGCCTCCACGTCGCGCAGGCTGCGCTGGGTTTTGAATTTTTGGCGGTCTCGGTCGGCCTTTTCGGCCTGGAGATCCAGGGCATCCAGCAGCAGGGAGGGGGCGAGATCGGTTTCCCGCTGGTACTGCAAGCGCGGATCCCGCAGCAGCAGACGCTCCCAGGTATCGAGAATGTCTGTGACCTGGGCTCGCACCCGCATCCGCAGATTGTTGCTGGCGTCGGCATCCAGGTCGGGGCTGTGGCCTTCGGCGCGGCGGGCAATGGCCTCCACGGCGGCGTTTACCGCCCGCCGGTGATCGGTGATGTGGGAGGCCCCGAGGGGCGGCGTCATTTCGGGCACCCCCAGGCGGGCCAGGGCCACGGCCACTCCGGCCAGCCCTCGATCTAGGGCGCGAGGGGAGAAGGGCGTGACGCTGGTGGCCTCCACGGCGCGGTAGAAACTGGTGTGCCAGCTTTGGAAGCGCTCGTAGTGGGAGCGGTCGCGGGGGCGGTGGATGTTCATCAACGTCACCACCAGTCCCGGCTTTTGGGGATTGCGGCCCACCCGGCTAGTGGTTTGGATATATTCGGCGGCGGTTTTGGGCTGGCCCAGCACCACCATCAACCCCAGCCGCACAATGTCCAGCCCCACGGAAATCATGTTGGTGGCCAGGGCAATATCCACGGAATCCTTCTCGTGGAAGGGCGTGGATAGGCGGCGTTTGGTGTTGGCGATTTGATTGGTGCCCACCCGCGAGGTCAGTTCTTCCGGCATTCCGGCAATGCGGCGGTCTAAAAAGGGGCCATCTCCCGGCAGTTCGCCCTGGCGCAGCCGCTCGCTATATTTCGTCAGGCGGGAGTTCACCTCGTCCTCCACAATCCGCCGACTACCCCCCAGTTCCCGCAGGGAGTTGAAGTAGCCCAGCAGGGTCATGTAGGGGTCGGCGGGGTTGTCCTTGTTGCGGTGGCCCCCGGCGGCGTCCCACTGCTTTTGGGCGGCGGCCAGGAGGGCCAAATACACCCGCAACAGGATCACCTTCAAACTGCGACCCTGGGCCGCCACCCCCACATAGAGCCGACCGGGACTTTGGAAATCGGTTTTGGCAAAGAAGGAATCGTGGCGGTCGGGGCCGGGGGGCGGGAAAATATCCACCTGACTGCGGCCAAACAGGGCGCGAATTTGACGGTCGGCGCGGCGCACGGTGGCGGTGGAGGCAATCACCTTGGGGCGTAGGGTGTGGCCTTCGTCGTCGCGGCTGCACAGGGTATCGATGGCGGTTTCGTACAGCCCCACCATGGTGCCCAGCGGCCCAGAAATCAGGTGCAGTTCGTCCTGGATCACCAAATCCGGGGGCGGCAGGTAGCGATCCAAGGGCAGCCCCGCCAGGGTGGCATCCCCCGGACTGTAGAACCCTTCCCCCGCCTGGTAGTGGGTGACGCGGCCAAAGAGGGCTCCGGTTTGGCCCACCCAGGGCAGGGCGGCAAACTTATCCACCGTGGCAATGATGAAGCAGGGCAGGCGACGGTAGATCGGCTCATCCACCGCCACCATGGGCAGGGGGTTGCGGCTGCGGAAATCGCACCCTCGGCCCATACACATCACCTTGAGCGCCTTGGGCGCATCCTCCGTGGGCAAAAGCTGGAAGGAATTGGTACTAAAGGCTTCGCCGCACCAGGGGCAGCGCTCTAGGGGAATCGGCGAGGGCTTGCCCTTGCGGTCGCGCTTAAAGTCTAGGGTGCGCTGGCGGGCGGAGTGGGGGTTTTTGTCGCCCTTTTTGCCCATGCGGTTGGGGGTGGCGCTTTGGCCCACCCAGAGGCCAATCTCAAAGGGCCAGGTGCCCAGGGTGTCCGGTGCCTTTTGCCGCTCTAGCTCTAGGGCGCAGATCAGCCGTGCGGCCCGCTCCAGTTGATCCAGGGTCAGCAGCCGCAGGGTGTAGCGCATCAGCACGCTCAGCCCCGCCGACTGAATGCCGGGATGGGTGAGCCGCCGCAACACCAGGGTAAAGGCCGCCAGCCCCAGGTAGGCTTCGGTTTTGCCGCCCCCCGTGGGGAAGAACAGCAGGTCTACCACGTCGCGATCCCGGTGGCGCGGATTGGCCAACCCCGCCAGGTTCACCAAAATAAACGCCAACTGAAACGGTCGCCAAGCCGGGGCCGAAAAGCTCTCGGGCGGCTGGCCCTCCTCCTGGCTAAGCTGCCGCCGACGGGCCAGGGCAATGGCGCGGTTGGCAATCTGAAAGGCCATCAACACCTTCGGATCCGCCAAGGCTTGCAGCCCCTCCTCCATGCGGTTGCAGGCCGTCGTCGCCCGATCCATCAAGGCCCTGGCCGCATCCGCTGCGTCCTGGTTGGGCATCACCACCGTCCGCTGGGTTGCAATCCAGGCGCGATATTCCGTCACGATGGCCCCCACCATGCCCCGCACCGTGGCCGCATCCGTCGCCTGGGCCAGGGCTTCCATGCCGAGCTGCACCCCCTGGGGCGAGGTGGGGGCCACCCGGGGCACCTCCGCAACGGGAATCCAGGTGGTTTCAACCTCGGTGCAGCGTTCCCCCGCCTTGGGCATCGCCACCAGGGCCGACACATTGTGCCCCACGGCATACTCATAGTCGTGGCGATACTGCACAGCGGCCACGGCATCGTCCCAATCGGTGGTGCTGACGCCGCGAGGATCGGGCCGGGGCACAAACCCCTCCGGGCACCGCAGCCGCAGATGGGTTTGGAAGGCAAAGGTGGCATCCCGGTCGCCGGAGGTGGCTGGGCGATAGTTCACCAAAAAGATCGATACCGCCTTGGTGCCAGAGTCAAAGCGGGGGCTATCCTTCACCAGTCGTGAGGTGATCACCACACTCATTCCACAGCCCCCCGGCAGGGCAACCTCCACCGGTTCGTCCTGGGGTTCTACATTCACCGTCAACGTCGCCCGCTGCGGCTGACGCTGCCACCGTTCGGCCTTTTTCTTGCGCTTGGGCGCGTCGGGATCGTCCCCCTCGGCCTTGTCCCCGTCAAATGATTCATCCAACGACCCAGCAGACCGCATATCCGTTTCATCCGACGCCTCCCCCTCCAGGTCAGGCAGCGGATGATAGTCGCCCCAGGTGGCCACCACCTCAACCTCGGTGGTGGGGCCAGACAGCAACACACTCAGCCCCATGGACGAGGGATACAACGCCCGCCGCGCCGCTGGTTTATCCGGGTTTTGGCTATCTTCACCGCCGTCGCGGGTGGCAATTTCTTCGGGCAAATCGTCCTCTGCGCCATCGTCCGACCGCACCTCCACCGATGCCCCAAAGGGGGCCAAAAAACCAGTCAAATACCACTTAGAAGGCGGCTGCGGCACAATTTCTTCGGCGTGGGGCAAATCATCGGGGGTGGGGCCAACCAAATCTAGGTTGAGGGCATCCACCAGGGTGGCACGAACATCAGCGGAGGTGGTCATGGTAAGAACTCGTCGATATGAGTGTTGGGTGGCTTAGCGGGTGTAGTCTTTAACCACAAAGGCTTGGGCTTTGGCCTTGGGTTGATTTTACTTTTGCACACGAATCAGGCGGTTGCTCAAATCTGGATCTGAGGTTTCTAAGTAGCGATGTAAAGCCTGGGCCTGCCCCGGATAGTCGCGGTCTTCTCGGCAAAGAACGATGCCGCTATGGGTAACGCCGCTGCGGTGTAGGGCAATAAAATCTTGGCGGTTAAGGGTGACGACACAGCGCTGATCGGCGGTAGCAAAGGACAATACCTCGTGGTCAGGGATATTCTGATTCGCTTGCCCCGATTCATAGGAGGTTAGTACATCATGGTTAAGCTGGCGTAGGGCGATGACCAGGTCGATGGGCAAGTTTTCGTTAGAGTAGAACCTAGCCATCCAGATCATCCTCCTGGAGATCGGCAATGGCGCTATCAATTTCCTCGGTGTGGCTGGCGTAGTAGGCCCGTGCTACGTTCAAATCGAAGGGAGTGAGGCTAGGAAAGTTGTGCAATAGCTCTTCATCATTGGCCCCCTGCTGTTGAAAGGAGATCAGCGTCCAAATAGGAATTCGAGTGCTGCGGATGCGAGCATGACCGCCACAAACCCCCGGCGTTTTCTGCACACTACGGGTAGTGAGCTGTTCTTGAAATAACGCATAGTCTTCAGGGGGCAAAGACTCAACGGCCTGTACAAGAGATTCAACCAGTTTGACGTTCATAATGAAAGTTTTCTGATAATACGATGTCTAAACCCTCACCCTAAACTCCTCTCCCCATAAAGAGAGGGAATTTGAAAAACTTCCGGCCCCCCTCTCCCAACTTGGGAGAGGGGCTGGGGGTGAGGGCCGGAGGGGCTGGGGTGAGGGCCACCTACCGCAGCCGCTCTAGCAGATGATCCCCCACCCGCAGGGCGTTGGCGATCACCGTCAGGCATGGCCCCACGCTGGGGATGGAGGGGAAAAAGCTGCTGTCTACTACATAGAGGTTGTCGAGGTCGTGGGTGCGGCAGTGCAGATCCAGCACCGAAGTGGCTGGGTCGGTGCCCATTTTGCAGGTGCCGCACTGGTTGGCCATTACAGGCAGGGGCACTTCCCCACGGGGGTGCATTCCGGCGCGGGAGAACAGGCTGCTATCCTTTTCGATGGACTTCAGCACATCCAGCCAGCGGTACAACAGGCGATCGTGGGCTTCGGCGTTGTTGGGGTTAAAGGTGATGTGGAGTTTGCCCTTTTTCACCTCCACCCGATTTTTGGGGTCGGGCAGCACCTCCGTCATCACCCACCAGGCGATGGATCGGTTGGCCAGTTGCTTGAGGCCAAAGTTGGGCATTAGTTTGGTGATCAGCGACAGCACCGGGGGCGATTCGGCAAAGATGGCATCTTGCAGCACGCCGCCCATGTTTTGAATGTGGCCCATGGGGTAGTGGAACTGGTTGTCGCTCCAGTAGTAATCGTTGATGCCGACGGAGCGGGGAAACTGGCCATCGTGGGCCTGGGCGGTGATTTCGACGATGGAACTCATCCGCATTTTCATCAGGTTGCGGCCCACTTGGTCAGAGCGGTTGGCCAACCCCTGGGGGTGCTTATCGTTGGCGGATTGCAGCAGAATTGCCGCCGAGTTCACCGCCCCGCAGGCCAGCACCACGATATCAGCAAAAAACAGGTAGGGCTGACCAGAAACTTCGGCCTGCACCGCTTTCACCGCTGTCCCGGCTGGGTTGGTGTGCAGCCCTGTCACCTTGGCCTCGGTTTTGAGGGTGACGTTGCCAAAATCCAGGGCCGGAGCCACCCCGAACACCTCGGCATCCCCGGTGGGGTCGTCTTCCCGCAACGAGAGAGACATGGGCAGCGGGTAGGGATGGCAGCCATGCTTGGCAATCTCATCGACCACGGGCTGCATGGTTTCGTTGTGGGGCACGGCGGCAAAGGGAAACTCGCCGCTGCGGCTGGGTTCTGTAGGATCGACCCCGGCTTGGCCATGGACTTGGTACAGCGCCTCGGCCTCGGTGTAGTAGGGTTCAAAATCGCTGTATTTGAGGCCCCACTCCGGCGAAATGCCGTCCTGGTGGGCCACGGTTTCAAAATCCTTCTCCCGCATCCGTTGCAGGGCTGCGCCATAGATTTTGGTGTTGCCGCCAATGGCGTACTTCATCTGGGGCGTGAAGGGTTCGCCCATGTCGTCGTACCACTGTTCCGGGGCGTGGTAGCGCTGCTTCTGGAAAATATCCACGTCGCTGATGTTCTGCTCCTCTAGGGGCATCGCGCCGCCCCGCTCCAGCAGCAAAATCCGCTTCCCCGACGGAGCCAGCTTGCGGGCCAAGGTGCCCCCTCCGGCCCCAGTGCCAATGATGATGACATCGTAGTGTTGGTCGTCAATAATCATAGGAAATCCTCACCGCTGGGCTTGGGGCATCGCGGGACGCCACCGATCCCGTCCGCCGCCTTACCCTAACAATCTACCCACTCGTCCCCAAATTCTCTGTCTTTTTCCTTTCAATTACAGATTCCATCCCCGAATCGGCGATGTAGGTGAGTTCAATGACGTTGCCGTCAGGATCTTGGGTGAACAGCGCCGCCCGCCCGGAGGCACTGCGCTGCACCGGTCACCCCGCCTGCTCTAACGCCGCCGCCGTGGCGTCCAAATCCCGCACGGCCAAGGCTAGGTGGGCATGGCGACCCCATTTCTCCGCCTGGGGCGGTCGTGGGTAGGGCTTGTCCGCCACAATTAAATGAATCTGAAACCCGCCAATCTGGTACCACTGCCCCGGAAACGACAGGGGCCGATCCGCTGTGGACAAACCCAAAACGCCGCCATAGAAGGCTTCGGCCTGGGCGAGATTGCTGACGTTGAGGGCGACGTGGAGAGGGGCGTGGGGGGAGAGCATGGGAGTGGGGAGTCGGAAGTCGGGAGTGGGGAGTCGGGAGTCGGGTAGGGGCGGGGTCTCCCCGCCCACAGGCCACTGGTAGGCGAATCCATACACAGGGGGCTGGGAACCTCTACCCGAACTGGCCAGAAATTAACGATATACTTTTGCCTGTCTAGGTATTTCGTCGGATTGAGGTCGGCGGAGTACACTAAAACTGGATGTCTATTTTATTTAACGGTTATTCAACAACTCCGGCTAAATTCACCGTTTATCCGCCGCCATCATCGCCCCTACGGCCAATCACCATGCTAGACGCACTCATTGTATTCTCCTTCATCCTAGCTGGCGCGGGAATTGGGTTCTACAGTATCGACCTGCTGCCACAATCTATTTTGGCCCAAGTGACCAATATGGAGGGGCTGGGAACCGTTACAGCGGTGTTTGGCGGCCTGATTGGTACGGGGCTGGGGCTGGTGGTGCAAACCAGCTATCGTCGGCTAGAGCAGCAAATTAAGGAACTCCCCCCCGACCGTTTGCTGGCCCGTGCTGTGGGTTTGGTGCTGGGGTTGTTGATTGCCAACCTGATGCTGGCTCCGTTGTTTCTGCTGCCGATTCCCTCAGAATTTGGCTTCATCAAACCGTTGACGGCGGTGCTGGGCAGCGTGTTGTTTGCGGTGTCTGGGATGAATTTGGCCGATACCCACGGGCGTTCCCTGCTGCGGTTGGTGAGCCCTAGCACCCTGGAATCCACCCTGGTGGCCGAGGGCACCCTGAAACCCTCCAAAACCAAGGTGCTTGACACCAGTTGCATCATCGATGGCCGCATTGAGGGGCTGCTGGAAACGGGCTTTTTGGAAGGGCAACTGCTTGTCCCCCAGTTTGTGCTGCAAGAACTACAACAGGTGGCCGATGCCTCCAATGACCAAAAGCGAGGCCGGGGCCGACGGGGGCTAGACGTACTAAACCGCATCCGTGAGGCCCACCCCAACCGCGTCCTGATCAACTCCGAAGACTACGATGACATCCCCACCGTGGATGCCAAGCTGGTGAAACTGGCCCAGGAACTCAATGCCGCCCTCCTCACCAACGACTACAACCTCAACAAAGTGGCCAGTTTCCAAGAGGTGCAAGTGCTCAACATCAACGACCTGGCCCAGGCCATCCGCCCCGCCTATCTGCCCGGAGACGACATCGATCTAAAAATCCTCAAGGAAGGCAAGGAACCCTCTCAGGGCATTGGCTACCTCAATGACGGCACCAGGGTAGTGGTAGAAGAAGGCCGCGACTACATCGGCGAAGAACTAGAAG
>JALQST010000084.1 GCA_023264315.1 Nodosilinea sp. BSH.14 | reverse complement strand
GACCTGGTTGGCGGCATCCTATGGCTTCTCGTCCCGATATTCTCTTCCTCGTACTCGATACCCAGCGGGCGGATCGCCTCTCCTGCTACGGCTACGACCAGCCCACCTCGCCCCATTTAGACGCCCTCGCCGCTGAGGCCACCCGCTTCACCCAGGCCATCTCCGCCGCCCAGTGGACGGTGCCCTCCCATGCCTCCATGTTCACGGGGCTGTACCCTTCGGAGCACACCATGGTGCAGTCCTACTCGGTGTTACCGTCCGACCTGCCCACCCTGGCCGAACGCCTAGAGGCCAGCGGCTACTACACGACGGGCTTTTGCAATAATCCCCTGGTGGGGGTGATCAACAACGGTCTGCGGCGGGGCTTCACCAGTTTTCTCAACTACAGCGGCCTGTTGACCTCCAAGCCCAACCAAGCGGGCAGCCACCCCGGCTTGGTGAGCCGCTATCGCCAATGGTTTAAGCGTCAGGTAGCAGGAGTGCTGAACCGAGTGCAGGACGCCTTTGCCCGTTCCGATGCGCTGTTGGCCCTCAGCTTTACGCCACTGATGGTGCCCCTGTGGCAAACCGCCCTCAGCTTTAAGGGCAACGGCCCCAAATCCCTCGACGACACGGCGAATTTGCTGATCCACCGCCCCGGCACCCAGGCCGACCAGCCCGTTTTTGCCTTCGTGAATCTGATGGGCACCCACATGCCCTACCATCCCCCCCGCCGCTACATCGAGCAATTTGCCCCCCACGTGTTGGCCGACCGCAAGGCCCAAACCTTTTTGCAGCGCTTTAACGGCGATGTCTACGGCTGGCTGGCCCCCCTCACCGGGGCACTGGATGACCACCAAAAGCAAACTCTCGACGGCATGTACGATGCCGAAGTGGCCTACCAGGACGCTCTGCTCGGTGACTTTTTCCAGCGACTCAAGGACTCTGGCCAACTGGATAACACCCTGGTGATCATCTGCGCCGACCACGGGGAACACCTGGGCGAAAAGCAATTCATGGGCCACAGCCTCTCCATTTATAACGAACTGGTGCGGGTGCCGCTGATCATCCGCGATCCCCAAAACCGCCTCGCCCAGGGCACTACGGTGGATGCCGTCGTCTCCACCCGCCGCCTATTTCACACCGTTCTCGCCGCCGCAGGCATCGCCAACGACAAAGAACTCGCCCTCGACCTGATCCACAGTCAGGACAATTCCCCCAGCCGCGACTACGTCTTTGCCGAAGCCATCCCACCCCAAAACGTGGTGAACCTGATGCAAAAACGCCAGCCGGAACTGGTACGAGAAATGAGCTGTGACCGCGTCCGCCGTGCCGTGTGGATGGGCCAACACAAACTGATCGAAACCGAAGGCTCCGAGGCCGAACTCTACGATGTGCTGGAAGATCCCACCGAAGCCCTCGACCTCAGCGCCATCCTGCCCGAAAACGTGGAAGCCCTACAAGATTGCCTGCAAGCCTTTGCCGACCGCAGCGCCCTCGCCCTCGCCCAAGCCACCCCCACCCGCGCCACCGACTACGACGACCCCGAAGTGCGCCGCCGCCTAGAGGAACTCGGGTATCTGGAGGATTAAAAGACCTGTCCGCTTCAGGATGTCTGTCGCCATAGCGAGGGTGGTGAGGTCGCCAAGGCGGACAATCCACATTAAGATACTCAAAGATATTCCCCCACTAGCCGCTGATCCTTGGTTTGACCTATGTCAATTATTGAAACGAAGACCGAACCCATGGTGATCAACATGGGGCCGCATCATCCCTCCATGCACGGGGTGCTGCGTCTCATTGTCACCCTGGATGGCGAAGATGTGATCGACTGCGAGCCGGTGATTGGCTACCTGCACCGAGGCATGGAGAAAATCGCCGAAAGCCGCACGAACGTCATGTTTGTGCCCTACGTGTCTCGCTGGGACTATGCGGCGGGGATGTTCAACGAAGCAATCACCGTCAACGCCCCGGAAAAGCTGGCCGACATCGAAGTCCCCAAGCGGGCCAGCTACATCCGGGTGATCATGCTGGAACTCAACCGCATCGCCAACCACCTGCTCTGGCTTGGCCCCTTCCTGGCAGACGTGGGTGCCCAAACCCCCTTCTTCTACATTTTCCGGGAACGGGAAATGATCTACGACCTGTGGGAAGCGGCCACGGGGATGCGCCTGATCAACAACAACTATTTCCGCATTGGGGGCGTCGCCGCCGACCTGCCCTACGGCTGGATCGACAAGTGCCTAGACTTCTGCGACTACTTCCTGCCCAAGGTCGATGAGTACGAAAAACTCATCACCAACAACCCCATCTTCCGCCGCCGCATCGAGGGCATCGGCACCATCACGCGGGATGAGGCCATTGCCTGGGGGCTGTCTGGCCCCATGCTGCGCGGTTCCGGCGTTAAGTGGGATCTACGCAAGGTAGACCACTACGAATGCTACGACGAACTCGACTGGGATATCCACTACGAAACCGCTGGGGACTGCATGGCCCGCTACCAGGTGCGGATTCGGGAAATGCGCGAATCGGTGAAAATCATTCGCCAAGCCTGTAAGCAAATCCCCGGTGGCCCCTTCGAGAACCTCGAAGCCAAGCGCATGGCGGGTGGCCCCAAATCCGAATGGAACGGCTTTGACTACCAGTTCATCGGCAAGAAAATTGCCCCCACCTTCAAAATCCCCGCTGGCGAACACTACGTCCGCCTCGAAAGCGGCAAGGGCGAACTGGGCGTCTTCATCATGGGCGACGACAACGTCTTCCCCTGGCGGTTCAAAATCCGCGCCGCCGACTTCAATAACCTGCAAATTCTGCCCCACCTGCTCAAGGGCGTGAAGGTCGCCGACATCATGGCCATCCTCGGCAGCATCGACATCATCATGGGGTCGGTGGATCGGTAGAGGTTCTGGCCCCCCTCTCCTAGGAAGGAGAGGGGGTTGGGGGGTGAGGTTCCGGGGGAGGGATCCAAGCAGAGAGGGCGGATTTTGGAAACACTGTATCAAGTAGGGGGCAATCTCGCCGCCGATGCCTCGGTGTATGTGGTGCGGCAGGCGGATCGTGACCTCTATGTCGCCCTGGAACGGGGGGAATTTTGCTATGTCTTCAACGCCCGCCAGATGGGGAAATCTAGCCTGCGGGTGCGGGTGCAGTGGCGGCTAGAGCAACAGGGTCATCGCTGCTTTTACCTCGACATGACCCAACTGGGCAGCGAGCACGTTACCCACGACCAGTGGTATCGGGGGGTGATGCTGGAGTTGGTATCGGGGCTGCGGCGGCTTTACCGGGCGGTGTTTTCCCTCGATTGGGTACAAACCCAACTGGATCGCCTGCGGCCCTATTCCGCCGCCCTCAATGCCTGGGTGGCCTCCTGGGGCGATGGGGCCTGGTTGCTGCGGGAGGCCACCCTGCAGGACATGCTGCGCTGGGCACAAAACCAAAGCCTCAGCGATGTGGACTATCGGTTTTTGGCCGCTAGCCAGGATTGTGATCGCCGGGAAACCACCGCTACCCTAGAAACCGCCCGTCTGAAGGAGATGGAAGGGCGGCTGGCAGCGGAATCCCAGCGCAACCAGGTACAGCAGCGCGGTTTGCGGCGGCAGCGGGGGCTGCTGGTGGGGATGGGGATGGCCATGGTAGGGCCATAGAAATGGGGATCTTGGCCTGGACCAGTATCGCCAAGCCTCCCTCAACGAGGCCCAGTTCATCGTGCGCACGGCGGAGGCGCTGTACGCCTCTGATCAAAACTTTGATGCCCTCATCGAGGCCATTCGGGGCCAGCGACGGCTCGAACGCTGGTATCGGGTGCCCCCGGAGTTGAAGAAACAGGCTAATGCCATCCTGGAGCAAATTATCATCAACATTCACGCTTCCAACCGTCTAGAGGGCCACCAGGCGTCGGTGCTGGCGGTGGCCTTTAGCCCCGATGGCAACGTGCTCACGTCGGTGAGCGATGACGGCAGCTTGCTGCATTGGCATCTAGCCCCCATCCTCAGCCTAGACGCCCTCGCGGTTGCCTGTGCCTGGGTCGGCGATTACCTCCGCACCAACCCCAAGGTCTCCCCATCCGACCGGGCGCTTTGTCCCGAAGGCCATCCCACCCGACCCTGACCACTAGGGCCAGGAGATCAGCAGCCCCGCCCCGCCGCCGAGGGTGAGCCCGAGGATTCCCACCAGGGCGATTATCCCGCGCATTTGGTGGCGGGTCATGTGATAGCTCAGCCGCTGTCCGAGGCCATCGGTGGACCACCGACAGAGGATTGCCAGCCCCACTGCGCCCAGGCTCAAGACCACCACTTCGCCCATGGTGCGGAGAATGGTGATGTCGTTGATCTGGTCGCTACCGAGGTAGTTCAGGGCGATGGCGAGGGGCAGCGTGATTCCTAGGGCTGCCAGCAGTTGGAGGGTGCCCTGCCCCAGGCGAGATAGCCATTTCCCCGGGGGGGCCACGGCCAGGGAAATGGCCCACAGGTGCAGCCCTAGGGCCACGAGGAGGATCCCCCACAGCCAGGGCACCGGGGGCAGGGCTGTGACCACAAAGCCCGCCAAACCATAGAGCAAACCACAGACCAGCATCAGCCCTGCCCCACTGCCAAAACGTCGGCGCTGGGCGGGTGGGGCAGAACGGAGGCGGGGCAGTTGCCGGAAAATACGATTCATAGCTGAATAAAAAGCAGTACAATCCTAAGCTCTAGTGTGCCAGGAAGCTTGGCGTTCTGAAGTACCCTGGATACAGCCCTGTCCATCGCGCCAATGAGTGCATCCTTAACCGCCCTCATCCAAGGCTTGCTTGCCGCCTCTAGCCTGTTGGTGGGGGCCGTTTTGGGCATTGGGTGGGAGCCCGGACGCGCCTTTACGGCGGCGGTGATGGCCTTTGGCAGCGGCACCCTGATTTCGGCAATCGCCTTTGATATTACCCTACCCGTCTTCCAAAGCAGCGGATTTTGGCCCCTGGTGGTGGGGTTTGCCCTGGAGGGCACCCTGTTTACCACCCTCGTCAACTACATCGACAACCAAGGCGGCTTTATTCGCCATCCCTCCTCCTCCCGACGCTTTTTATATCACCATCGCCAGGAGGAAGCCTCGGAAGTGCTAAATCGGGTGGAGCACATCGAAGTGCTGCACAGTCTGTCGCCCTCGGAAATGCAGGCCCTGATTCCCCTGCTCAAACCCCTCGCTGTGGAGGCGGGAACCATGCTGTGCTGTGAAGGGGATCCCGGTAACGCCATGTTTTTGATTGTGGAAGGCGACGCCGAAATTTACAAAAACGCCAAACTCATGGCCGAACTGGGGGCGGGGGAAATCTTTGGGGAGATGGCCCTGCTGACGGGGGAAGAACGATCTGCCACGGTCATCGCGAAAACCCCCATGGATCTCTACGCCCTAGGCAAGGCCGACTTTGACACCATGCTGTCCCATTCGCCCTAAATGGCCAGCGGGCTTAGCCGCATTTTGGCCCGCCGCCTGCGGGAAACCACCCAGTCCAACGCCCACTTCAAGCCCGCCGATGATGACCACTGGCGGCAGTGGGTGTTAGACAGCGTTGAGGTGGATCGGTCGCTCACGGATCGCGAATTTCAAGAACTCGCCCAAAGTTCAGATCCCCTCGCCATTCTGATCGGCACCCTGATCGACAACATTCCCGAAGCCCTCGTGATTGGGTTTAACGCCGGGATCGGCCATGCGGGGTCATCCTTCCTCTTGGCCGTGTTTATTTCCAACATTCCCGAAGCCATATCCAGTTCCCTCGGCATGAAACGGGCCGGCCCTCCTCCCGGCGCATCCTGGGGCTGTGGGGCGGAGCCGTGCTGGTGAGCGGCCTGATAGCCCTCCTAGGCAGCCTCATGGTCGGATTTACAACGCCCTGGATTGTGGATGTGGCCCAGGCCACCGCTGGCGGTGCCATCCTCGCCATGGTGGCCAGCACCATGATGCCCGAAGCCTACGACATGGGCGGCGGTTCTGTCACCTTCTCCACCCTTGCGGGATTTTTGATTAGCTTCTGGGTGGCCTCCCCAGCCTTTCGGTAAACCCATTGGTAGACCCGTCGGCAAACCCTCGTCCATCCCCCCTCCAATTCCCAGGACAGGGCTTCTACAATAGAGCCACAGTGGGCAAAATCAACACACCATGGCTACCACAGCAGACGACGTTTGGCGACTCCTAGCCGAACTGGCAGAGTCGCAAAAAGAGACCGAGCGCCGGTTCCGGGAAACGGATCAGAAGTTCCAGGAGACCGCCCGTAGGTTCCAGGAAACCGACCGGAAATTTCAGGAAACCGACCGGAAATTTCAGGAGTCGGATCACAAACTTCAGGAGTCTAGACAGACCCTGGATCGGGTGATTGCGGAAACTCGGCGGGATATGGCAGAGTCAAACCGCCAGTTGAATCAGCAACTCGGAGCCTTGGGCGGAAAATGGGGGTTATTTGTCGAAAATATGGTGGCTCCAGCCTGCAAAACCCTATTTTTAGATCGGGGTATTCCCGTCCATCGCGTCAGCCAGCGGGTACAAGTGATTCGGGATGGCGACACGATGGAAATTGACGTTCTGGTGCAAAACCAGAATCATGTTCTCGCGGTGGAAGTCAAAAGCAGCCTCAGCGTGGATGACATCAAGGAATTTGTAGAGGATTTACAGCGGTTTCATCAGTTTTTTCCAGAACATGCGGAGCGACACCTCTACGGAGCCGTGGCTGGCATTGCCTTCGACCAAGGGGCCGACCGCTACGCCTATCGTCAGGGGTTATTTGTGCTGGCTCAGTCTGGAGAAACCATGCAAATTCTCAACGATGCCACCTTTGAACCCAAGGCTTGGTAGTCAAGGTCATCAAGGATGGGGCATGAATCGCCGTCGATCTTCCCCGAGGATCGGCAAAATAACGGCGATTGGCCAATCCCAAACCCAGGCGAAGCCAGGTCGATCAGGTTGGGGATTATGTCTAGACTGGAAAGGGCAACCAATAGGCCCATGATCCACCAGAGATAAGGGCATCAGGGAGTAGACAGATGGTCATTGAATGGCTCACCTTTGCGGTGGCACCGGAGCACCGGGAACCCTTTATTCGGGTGGATCAGGAGATTTGGACAGCCGCCCTCAGCCAGTATCCCGGCTTCATTTCCAAGGAAGTTTGGATTTCCCCAGATTTGAGCGATCAGGTGATTGCCGTGATTCGTTGGCAAACTCGTGACCAGTGGAAGGCCATTCCTCAGGCGGATTTGGAGCAGGTCGATCAGCAGTTCCAATCAGCCCTCGGATTTCCCTATCGCCTCATTGACGCCCGGGAATACCAAGTGCGCCGCTACCCGTCCCCCTAGACTAGGCCGCTCGTTTTTTGTGGATCAACCGTTTCAGCCAGCCCTTAGAACGGAGATCGACGTAGGCTTTGCACCGAGAGCATTGGCGAATGCCAGGAACGCCCAGCTTGAGCAGGGTCGTATTTTGGCAATGGGGACAGCGGTGATGGTTGGTCATGGGTGGGAGAAGGAGGGTGAAGAACAAATGACCAGGCGACAAGTGGGGACAGTCGTGGCCTGATGCGGTCAGAGGTGTAGAGAACTGGTTCTAGTGTGACAACGGCCCTGGGGCAATTTGGGCGGATTGTTGACAGTCGCGAAATTGTCCTGTCCCCATCGTCGTTACCCCATCGTCATGCCCCCCTAGCGACAGCCATCCCTGGGTAAAAAAAAGACCCAGGCTCATGGGCCTGGGCACAGCGACTGATTTGAGACTTGAGACTTGATCGCTAGTCGATCTGACTGTTGACCAAGCTGGGGGCTTCGGCCACGGTGGCGCTGGGGAGGGCGAAGACATGGGCATAGAGATTGCCCGGTTGTTCCGCCACTAGCAGGGTGTTTTGGATTTGGCTGGCCACCTCCACGGTTTTCACGTCGTAGACCTGGGTAGCCACCTTGGGGTAGAGACCGATGCCGATGATGGGAACCAGCAGGCAGGCGGCCACGAAGGCTTCGCGGGGGCGGATGTCGATGATGTTGGGCACCTTAGCAACCACAGACCCGGCATCGCCGTAGAAGATGCGGCGCAGCATGGAGAGCAGGTAGATGGGGGAGAGCACCACACCGAAGGCGGCGGCGATGATGATTACCGTTTTGAAGGTGGTGCTGTAGACATCGCTGGTAGCCAAGCCCAGGAAGACGGCGATTTCGCTGACAAAACCACTCATGCCGGGGAGAGCCAAAGAAGCCATGGAGGCCGCCGTGAAGAAGGCGAAGGTGGTGGGCATCTTACGCGCCATGCCGCCCATCACATCCATGTCGAGGGTGTGGGTGCGCTCGTAGGTGACGCCGGAGAGGAAGAACATTACCGCCGCAATCAATCCGTGGGAAATCATTTGCAGCATTGCGCCGCTCATGCCCAGGGTAGTGAAGGAGGCGCAGCCAATTAGCACGAAGCCCATGTGAGCCACGGAGGAGTAGGCCATGCGGCGCTTCAGGTTGTCTTGGCCGAAGGCCGTTAGGGAAGCGTAGATAACGTTGATGACACCGAGGATGACCAGAACGGGCGCGAAGTACACATGGGCATCGGGTAGCATCTCGATGTTCATGCGGATCAGGCCGTAGCCCGCCATCTTCAGCAGCACGCCCGCCAGAATCATCGAGACGGCAGCAGGGGCTTCACTGTGGGCATCGGGTAGCCAGGTGTGGAGGGGGAAGATGGGCAGCTTGACGGCAAAGGCCACCAGGAAGGCTGCGTACATCAACAGTTGGAAGGTGAGGGAGTAGTCTTTCTGAGCCAGCTCCGTCAGGTTGAAGGTAACGGTGTCGCCGTAGAAAGCCATGGCCAGGGCGGCAACCAGAATGAAGATGGAGCCGATGGCCGTGTAGAGGATGAACTTGGTGGCCGCGTAGAGACGCTTACCGCCACCCCAGATGGAGATCAGCAGGTAAACCGGAACCAGTTCCAGTTCCCACATCAGGAAGAACATAACCAAATCCTGAGCTAGGAACACGCCAACCTGTGCGCTATACATCACCAGCAGCAGACTGAAGTAGAGGCGAGGACGCTTGGTGATGTTCCAGGAAGCCAGAATTGCCAGGGTGGTCACTAACCCACTGAGGACGACCAGGGGCATGGCCAAGCCGTCGGCAGCTAGGCTCCAGGTGATGCCCACTTGGGGTACCCAGTTGTAGCTTTCTGCGAGCTGCAAACCGGACTGGTTGAGGTCGTAGAAATTAGCGAAGGTGTAGAGAATTAGAGAAAATTCAATAAAACCAATACCCAGGGCATACCAACGTAGGGTTTGGCCGTTGCGGTCGGGCAGGAAGGGGATGAGCAGGATCGCTAGGAGCGGCAGGATAACTAGGGTCGTTAGCCACGGAAATTGCTCGGTCAGCATGACAATTCTCGTGAGGGATACTACAAAACAGCCAGCGCACTCGGTATTCCGGTCTCGAAGGTTTGGTGAACTCTGTTTAACAGAAACCCAAACACTACGGGTGGTGCTGTTCGCGGCGGCCTACCCTAGCGGATCAGGTCGGAGGACTTCAGCGGGCGGGGTCGGAACCGGTTAGGAGACGACCCAGTTATCAAACCGGACTGCAAGGTCGATAGAGATAAATACCTATCTTTGCGCTCCTCCATAGTATAGGAAACTTAATAAACTTTTGATAACGACTTTTTTGATAGGGCCGTAAAACCCGGCTTATCAATCGCTCCAAACCCTTTTCAGGTAGGGGTTCTAGGAATTTCTGTTTTTGATTTAATAAACCAATGCGTTCACATTTAGGTATGTCAATGCCTGGAAAATGAATGGTTACAACGCGGATTTTGAAGTAGGCCATACGCCCTAAGCCTTGGTAGTCGGGCCGTTTGAGGGTTTCCTGTTTTTGGGATCCCTGTCATCCTTCCGCCATGATGAGAGTGTCGCTCTCTAGGCTGTCCCCTCAGCCAGGGAAGCGCTGGAAATCTTCCATTCAGTCGGCCTGTTCAATTTCCGCCTAAAAAATTGAGCT
>JALQST010000083.1 GCA_023264315.1 Nodosilinea sp. BSH.14 | reverse complement strand
CGGAAAGGCGTTAAGGTCTATCGGCTTAGGCCGCGCTGAAGTTAACTTGGGTCTGAAAAACTTAACCTATAATTTTATGCGTTTCATCTTCTGGGAAACACGAAAACCTGTCCTGAATTAAATCGTCCTAATTGAAGCCATAAGGCAACGCTGATAGATTCATTTGAGTCACAACTGACACAGTGCGATGGAAGGGTCATTTCTGTCTCACGGTGTTCTTTTTTGAGACTGCAATTCCCTGAATGCTCGATTAATCGAGGTGCCCTTTAGCCTTAGATAGTTTCTGAATCCCATGGCTCGTTCCAGAATTTGGTAGTGCCATTAATCTACGGGCCAGAGAAAAAACAGCCAAAAACAGCAATCTACTGCCGTAAGGTCTCTAGGGTCGCCTGATTATTCTCTAGCCTGTACGAAATGGGACTACCCAGAATTTTAATGTATTATATGCCATTTAGATAATTAACAGCTTATGCGACTTTTCAAACGCCCTCTTAGCGCGGGGAGTAGTCAAGATAGTCCGCGTCGAAGTCATTGAAACGTGTCCCAGTAAGCACCCCTTAGTATTGTCCCAGCATCCACAGTGCCGTTGATTAACAGTGCAGCAGAAAACCCGTTTTCTGACGTGATCAACGCGCTGTGCAGTTCAGCACCACGGTTCATACTCGCCGGAAAGAATCCACCAACGCTTGTGATTGCGGCATTATCAGCTCCCGACGAAGCTTCTCCCGGAGGTGGAGGTCTGAAACCGATAGGTGCCTCTGCGAAATTGGTCAGGATACTTCGATTGAAGAGCGTTCCGTCAACTGTTGCTGCGCCAAACATGGCCATCTCCACGGCGGATAACTGAATGCCAGCACTGCCGGGACGCCAACTCCAGTCACCATAGTTTGAGCCTCTTCCAGTGGTGGTGGGCACCGGGTAGAACCAAGCACCGTTTGCCGTAAGAGGAATGGGCGTGTATTGAACGTTGGCAATGCCAATAGGTCCGAAAATCTCACGGTTCACATAACTGATAAAGCGACTAGCCGTCTGAGCCGCTGGATCGTCATTCCAACGCGTTAATCCGTCGAGGCTCGCGACAAGAATACGTAACAATCCAAAGGCTAGATTAGCAGAGGGATGATATTGGTGATCGCCCCTTAAGTTAGGGTTAATGGGTTCCGCCAGACGATTACGAATGTCAGGATATCCTTGGTGGTCATCTGTGTCTGCGTATCGTAGTCCGCTGGTTGAGGACAGTAACTGCTCAAACGTAATCTGTTGGTTGATAGCAGGTATTTCCCAGTCGGGGGGAAGGTAGGGACCAATGGGACTAGTGACTGGTATTCCTAGCCGTTCAAGCCTCTGGAGCATTGCAATGGTGGTCACGGCCTTACTGACACTAGCCCAGTTAAATCTGTCCGTAGCTAGGAAATCCCTTGTAGGCGGATGTTCATTGGTACGGGCCGGCCCAAACGCCCCCCGAATGGAGGCCCTACCCCGACGTGCGGCGTAGGAGTATTTCACGATATTTGAGGAGGCAGCGGCAAGCCTGACTTCAAGCAGGCTGCCAAAGCGACCTAGGTCAAAGCACTGCCCATTGGCACAGAAAGTTCGGTCGGCCACTGATCCCGTGCCAACGTTTCCAGGCGGTACCACCACCGGATAGAATTGGAATGTCTCCCAGGCATCGGCTCGTTGACTTGTAGCACCTAGTTGACTTGCAGAACCTATCCCAGCCCTGACAAAAAGACCATTTTGCTCTGATCGAAGGTTGATGCGACCACTGCGGGTGATGATCCCCGTGAAGGTCTCCCAGCCAGCAATGCGATTCGATGCAACCCCAAGCAGCGTCGAACTTCCAATCCCCGCTCGAACAAATCTTCCGCTTGAAACATGCTCTAGCGCTAAGCGGTTACCATTGATTCGATGGAGTCTAAATCGTGCTGCATTGGCGGGGTCGTCTGCCGTAGCAGTCAGTAGCCGATCACCGGTAGCTGCTACAGTGACGTATCGATCCGTAAGTTGTACCCACAGCACGACAGGGCCTATCACATGGGAGCGAGCGTCGTTGTCATCGTTCCATCGTTCAAATAGATGCTCAAGATTTAGACTTCCCTGCTCTTGGGCTATCCCCAACTGGCTCCTGAGGAAAGGAAATGTGAATGCAAGGATGGAGATAGCCTTGAGAAAATGGCGACGCTCGATTTTCGTCGAAGGATAGCCAAAGGGGAGCATGGGTAAAAACCTCATCGAATGGTCGAGGTCAATCGGGTTGATCTCTCCTAGGTTAGGTGCAGCGAAGCGGAACCCAACGCTCACCGATAACTTCGGGCTCTCGCTAAGATACCCTTGGTGATCGAACCGTACAATGCACAGTAAAAAATGTCAACCTGCGGAATGTAAGCTAATCCGTCGTGATAATGCCTTCTTCGGGATTCACCAAGCGCCAGAGTTTTTGTTTGATTTGCATATCAAACACATCCCACTTGAGGCGGTTGTATTCAGAATTTTCGTAGAAGCCGGAGAGGAAACCGACGGGAATTTCAAAGCCGCCTGCCATGGATCGTCCGCCGCCAAAAAAGCGGCCTGCGCCGTCTTGGCCGAAGGCTTCTTTGATAAATTCATCGGGGTCTAAGGTAATTTTGCTGGTGCGGAGAGATCCGATCACCACTTCGCGTTCCTCGTCTTCATCGTGGACGATGCCATAGACTACGGCGGTGTGGATATTTTCTTCGGTGACGAGGAAATCGGCGGCTTGGGGAATGGCGTCGCGGTCTTCGTAGCGCAGGTAGCCTACCCCGGCAATGGAGACATTATTTTGTACCTTGCGGTTGCGGAGGGATCGCTCAATCACATCCATCACCCGTTTGGAACGGGAGGCTTGGAGGACGGCATTCAATAATTGGCCATCGTAGAACTGGCTGAGGTAGGCGGCGGCTAAAAAGTCATCGGCGGCGGCGTTCATCAGTTGGTTGGTATCCGCCCGGAGACCGTGCATGAGGGCGGTGGCGCATTTGCTGTGCTTAGTGTTGCCGCGGTCTAGGCGCAGCAAGCCCTGCTGGAGATACTGGGTGAGAATGGTGGCGGTGGCGCGGATGTGGGGCCGTAGGTCGATGTATTCGGCATCGAGGTTGTGCTGGGGGGCGTGGTGGTCAATCACCAACACGAGGGGCACCCCAGCTTTGCGCACCGTGTGGTAGAGCTGGCTGGTGGTGCCCTGGTTATCTACCAGCACCATGCCCTGGTACTGGCTGAGGTTGGGGCCGTCATTATTGGTCAATGTCCAACGGCGGGCGGGCAGGCCCGTGAGCTTGACTAGGGCGATGTTTTCCTGGTGGCTGAGGGTGCCGCCATAGAAAATGTCGCACTCGATGCCGTAGGTGGCGGCAATGAGCTTATAGGCCCAGGCCGAGGACAGGGCATCGGGGTCTGGAAAGTCTTGCAGCAAAATGATCTGCCGCTCTCCCCGGTGGGCCTCCAGCAATTTTCGTACTGCCGGAACCGGACAATCCGACTCTGGGTCAATAGTAGTCAATACAACAACCCCCGTTCCTAGGGCGGATTCCACCGGAACAGACACATCAGCACTGGAGTCTAGGGTCGTGGTTGCCATAGGAATTGACGAAACAAGGGTTGATGAAAGGAAGGGTGAACAAACCGGGGGAGTGACGACATCAGCGTTCCCCCTTGCCGTTGGCCCATGGGGAACGCCCGAGATCTGCAACGATCAACGATGGTTGCGTTATCAGGATTGCGCCATAGCGACGCACTATCCCTATTATGGCAAATCCCTGGAACGGGCAAAACGGCGATGCTGGCTTTATTCGAGGGCGTCGGCTCCCAATCTCCCAGAGGGTTGAGGCGATAGCTGAACCAATCGCTACAATGGGCACTGTCCCTCACGATTTCGCTGTCATGAAAAGCTTACTTGTGGCCCTGGTGGCCTGCTTGGCGCTGGTGGGCCTACCCAGTTCTGCCTGGGCGCACCAAGTAGAAACTTTCTACACCCTGGGTAATCAGATCGAGTTTCAGTCTGTCTTGGGTGAGGGCGAACCCTTCGCCGGGGCCACCGTCACCATCTATGCCCCCAACCAGCCCAACCGCCCCTGGCGCACCCTCACCACCGACGACGAGGGGCGCTTCGCCTTTGTGCCCGATGAATCGATTCCCGGCGATTGGGAAGTGGCCATCGAATCCGAAGACGTGAGCCACGCCGACTATTGGACGGTACCCGTGGGTGAACAAGGCATTATTTACGATGGCATCAGCCTAGACGATAGCCTAGACCGCCACTACCTCACCGCCGCCGCTACCCTCACGCCCTGGCTAATGGCCGCCGTCAGCGGCCTCGGTTGGGCCTGGTGGAAAAAACGCCGCTAGCCCCCCGCATAGGACACCTTCGCTCAGCGCCAAGGCGAGACCCTAGCGTCAGCCAGGCCCGAAGGACTATACGCGAAGCAATGCACCCCACAACAAAAGCCGCCCAGAACTCAGCACCCTGGACGGCTTTTGTTTCAGATGAAAAGGTTAAGGCCAGCCTGTTTAGCTGTGGCCACCGCTCACCAATCCGGTCAGCATGGGCATGTTGGCCGCCAGCAGGTAGGCAAAGGTGGCCCCGCCGATGCCGCCAATCAGGAAGCTTCCGGCGAACTCGCTCCAGCCTTCATTGGTGTCAAAACCAGCGGGAGGGGTGAAGGGCGCGGTGGCCTTGGTGACGGCGGGGTTGATGCCAGCACCGGAGTAGATGGACAGGCAGGCGGTGAGGATCACCACCAGGGCAGCGGCACCCAGCAGGCCAGCTAGGCCGGGGATGTCAGAATCCCGCAGGGGGCCAAGCAGGGCGAAGGGGCCGTAGAGCAGGTAGCCATGGGCCATGCCAATTTCCAGGCCACGACGCTGGGGCGACAGGCCAGCCCGGTAGGCGGGCAGGTTGCCGATGAAGGCTTTCGTGAAGGCCGAGGAGTTGATCGGCGTTTCGAGGTTGCCGATTTGGGGATCGCCAGCGGGCTTAATCATGTCGGACATAGTGATGTCGTTCTCCAACTCAAACAGGTATCACAGCAATAAAAGTGACTGTTTATGCAGCTCGGGTCGGTATCGCAGGGCGAGGGCATCGCAGGGCGATAGGGACAGTTTTGAGCCCCATAAAACAGTCACTCAGACCTTGGAACAGCTTAGAAAAGATGGGCGTTGTCCTCACCGTAGGGTAGGGGTAGCCCAACTCACACCTAGGACAAACCCTAGGGATGGAGCAGCAGGTCGGGGAAGAAGCGGTTGAATTCGATGATGATGCCAGCGGTAATGACCATCCAAACGGTGGCCAACACCGGAGCGGTAGACAGATACTTCAGCAGGTTATCCATGGAACGTTCTCCTGAACAGCAAGGAATACATCAGGGGCTAGGGGTGCCTAGCGAGGGGAAACGGTGATCTCATCGTCTTTGGCAAACATAGCACCGCTCGTGATGTCCTTGAACGCTGCCAGGGGCCATGCAAAGCCGCTCAGAGAGCACTTGACGGCCAGGGGCACATCGATGATGATTTCCTTCTCTTCGGGGCTTTTCTCGCCGCGTACCGCAATCAGGTAAGCGCGACCAACCCAGCCAATCCAACCGGCGATGTACAGGAAGAGCAGGCTAGGAATGAGGAATTCTCCGGCGTGGGCCAGATCGCCGTCCACCACCAGGTGGGGCAGACCATCGGTGCCGCACAACAAACTAGAGTTTCCATAGAACTCAAAGCGAGCCTTGGCCTGTTCCGTTTTGGCCGCAGCGGCCCGTTTTAGAAAGGCTTCGTTTTGGCCGCAGGGGGTGAGGCCGGAGACGTTATCGCCAGCGATGCTAGCGGAGGCCGGGGCCGCAATCCCGAACCAGAGACACATGACCAGAGCTACAGCAAAAAACCGTCGCATAAACTGTTCCTTTTAATGACCTAAGAAACTGGGGCGATTCAAACGAACGTTAAGTTTTTTGTACAAAAATTCACCCAACTTGGAGGCCATAATACCCCGCCGCCGAAACAGCGTAAAGCTAAGATCGGTAGGGTGTTTACATCTCTACAAATTTCCTCAAACGTTACGCCCCTTAACCCAATGGCCACGATTTTAGCGCTCGAAACCAGTTGTGATGAAACGGCGGTGGCCATTGTTCGCGATCGCACTATCCTCAGCAGTGTCGTCTCCACCCAAATTGACATCCATCAACGCTATGGCGGCATTGTGCCAGAAGTGGCCTCCCGCCAGCATGTCCTCACCCTAGGGACGGAGTTGGACGCTGCGCTGGATAAGGCTGGACTGGATTGGGATGACATTGATGGGATTGCCGCCACCAGTACGCCCGGTCTCGTCGGTGCCCTGATGGTGGGCCTGACGGCGGGGAAAACCCTGGCGATGGTTCACAACAAGCCGTTTTTGGGCGTCCACCACCTAGAAGGCCACATCTACGCCAACTATCTGGCTCAGCCCGACCTCCAGCCGCCCTACCTGTGCCTCTTAGTGTCTGGCGGACACACCAGCCTGATCGGCGTTAGCGATTGCGGTAATTACAAAACCCTGGGCCAAACCCGCGATGATGCGGCGGGGGAAGCCTTCGATAAAGTGGCGCGGTTATTAGGTCTGGGCTATCCCGGCGGGCCAGTGATAGATCGTTTGGCCAAGGACGGTAACGCCAAAGCTTTTCCCCTACCGGAGGGCAATATCTCGTTACCCGAGGGCGGTTTCCATCCCTACGACTCCAGCTTTAGCGGCCTGAAAACGGCGGTGCTGCGACTGGTGGAAAAGCTCAAGGCGGAGGGGGTTGATCCCTTACCCGTGGCGGACTTAGCCGCCAGTTTTCAGGCCACGGTGGCCAAAAGCCTGACCAAACGGGCGATCCACTGCGCCCTTGACCACGGCTTTACCACTCTTGCCGTCGGCGGTGGTGTGGCCGCCAATAGCGCCCTGCGTCAGCATTTACAGACCGCCGCTGAGGCCCATAAGCTGCGCGTCCTCTTTCCGCCCCTCAGCCTCTGCACCGACAACGCGGCCATGATTGCCTGTGCCGCCGCCGACCACTTCAACCGGGGCCACCGATCCACCTTGGGCCTAAGTGTGCAATCGCGGTTAGACCTCACCCGGGTGATGGAGTTGTATGGACAGCCGGAGCGCTAGGCCGTTAGGGACGCCAGGGGGCGCTTTTCGGCTTCGATGGGGGCGCTGAGGGCCTCTTCCAGGGGGGCACGGCCCAGGCGTTCCTCTAGGATGTCCATCACCTCACGGCCAAAGTCGTCGGGGTTGCGCTGCCAAGCTTCTAGGCAGATTTCGCCAAAGAATGACCCCAGGGGTTCGGGGTTCCACAGCAGCTTTTTCGACACCCAGGGCAGGTGAATGTCCAGGGGGTTGTAGTCGCGCTTGAGGATAGTTTTCTCGAAGGCGTACTCTTCCAGGTGGGTGTGGGGTTGCAGGCCGATGAAGAAGATGGCGGGTTCCACCTTATCGCGGCCAAAGACCTCTTCCAAAGCGCGGTGGTAGGCGATGGTTTGGCGGATGGTTTCGGGGCGTTCGCCAATCACATTAAAGGAGTAGTTGACGGACACTAGGTCGTTGAAGCCAGCGGCCTTCAGGTCTTTGCAGTTTTGCAGCACCGTGCGCAGGTTGTATCCCATCCGCATTTTGCGCACCAGTTCTTGGGAACCGCTGGTGATGCCAATTTCAAAGTAGTTCATGCCCGTAGCCACCATCAGGTCAGCCAGTTTGGGCGTGAGGTTATCGGCCCGGATGTAGGCGGCCCAGTGGATATCCGCCATGCCCGCATCGAGGATTTTTTGCAGCAGTTCTTCGGCATCCTGCATAAAGCGGCGGGCGGGGATGAACTGGGCGTCGGTGAACCAGAAGTTGCGCACACCCCGGTCGTAGAGTTGGCGCATTTCCGCCACCACTTCATCGGCGGGATTGATGCGGACTTGCTTGCCTTCTACCACGGTGTAGACGCAGTAGCAGCAGTTGTGGGGACAGCCGCGCTTGGTCTGCACGCCGATGTAAAAGTCCTGATCTTGCAGGTAATAGTCAAATTCCGGCCAAATTTGCTCGATATAGCCGTAGTTACAGGCGGTTTTTTCGATGGGCTCCGGTTCTTCGTGGATTAGGCGCTGGCGAGGCTGGGTTTCTCCGGCAATGTAGCAGCGCTGATCGGAGAAATCCTGCCCCCGCAGCAGGCGTTCTAGCAGGGTTTCCCCTTCGCCGACGGAGATGATGGTGCCCTTAGGCAGGCGGTTGTGCAGTTGCTCATAGAACACGCTGACTGCTCCGCCGCCGACTACGACAGTCACATAATCGTGATGGCGTTTAGCCCGTTTCAAGCCGCGTTTGATTAAGCCCTGGTTGCGCCACAGTTCCGCCAGGTAGGTGGTCGCCATGCGCAGCCCCCCCATGGCCCCCCGGAGTTTTAGCAAGGGATTGCGGGCGTAGAAAAATTCAAAGGCGTTTTGCAGCGGGTTGCCGCCCCGTCCACCCACGGGGGCAAAAATTTGGATATCTCGCCAGGAAAAAACCAGCAGCGTAGGCTTAAACTCGTCGATGCAGCGATCCAAGGCCGCGCCGTAATCCAAGGGAGGGACGGCTCCCAGGTCAAAAATGCGCTGTTCTAGGACGGGAAACTGCTTATGGAGATGATCCGCCAGGTACACTACCCCAATCGGGAAAATGGGGTTGCAGGGCAACCGAACATAGAGCACACGGGGCAGATCGGCGGATTGGGGAGTCATCATTCGCACGCGGAGAGACGAGCAGGGTGATTGATCAGGCGAGCCCCAGCGCAGGAGCGCTTAGGATGAGAAGGGTTCACCTATCTTTACAATAACACTGCGACTCGGTCACGACGGCCCGAGGGAATTCGGGTCTAGGTTGCAGGAGATAGAGTGGCATCAATGATATCGACTTTATCCCTAGGCAAGGTTCAGGGAAACAGCCTGCCCCATCGCAGGGTGGTCATCCGGGGTGGCCCTGGGCCTTGGGTCTCGGCCCAGATGTTACGATAAAAAAGCCCTTTTGGCCCCACGTTAGGCCAAGAGCGAGTGCGGACATTGCCCCTTGTTGGGCGGTCTGTCCTACGATTGACTAAGTGTCTATATCCCCTACCCTATCCGGCTGCTGTATTCATGCTGAAGAACCTGCTTGGTGATCCCAACGCCCGCAAACTCAAGCGGTATCGTCCCGATGTCGTGGAAATTAACCTGCTGGAGGAGGAGATCCAACAGCTATCGGATGAGGCATTGACCCGGAAGACAGCGGAATTTAAGCAGCGCCTTGAAAAGGGCGAAACCCTGGACGACATTCTGCCCGAAGCCTTTGCGGTGGTGCGCGAAGCCTCGAAGCGGGTGCTGGGGATGCGCCACTTCGATGTACAGCTCATCGGCGGCATGGTACTCCACGATGGCCAAATTGCCGAAATGAAAACCGGGGAAGGCAAAACCCTGGTGGCCACGCTGCCCTCCTACCTGAACGCTTTGACCGGGAAAGGGGCCCACGTCGTCACCGTGAACGACTACCTGGCCCGCCGCGACGCCGAATGGATGGGGCAGGTACACCGCTTTTTGGGTCTCAGCGTGGGGCTAATTCAGCAGGGCATGTCCCCGGCAGAACGCAAGATTAACTACGGCTGCGACATCACCTACGGCACCAACAGCGAGTTCGGCTTCGACTATTTGCGTGACAACATGGCCACTTCCATGGCTGATGTGGTGCAGCGCCCCTTCAACTTCTGCGTCATCGACGAAGTAGACTCGATTCTGATCGACGAGGCCCGCACGCCGCTGATCATCTCCGGCCAGGTGGAGCGCCCCAGCGAGAAGTACACCCAGGCCGCCGTGGTGGCCGATTTCTTCTGGCGCGAAAAGCAGGTGGCCAAAAAAGAATACGACGCCAAACAGGCCCAAGCCGAGGAACGGGAACGGGAAGGGCACAAGGCCGAAGCGCGGGAACTGTACCTGGAAGCTGAAGTGGCCAAGGTCCGCATGGAGTACTACTACGAGGCC
>JALQST010000082.1:5845-10007 GCA_023264315.1 Nodosilinea sp. BSH.14 | reverse complement strand
TACTGTGCTTCAGGTGGGTGACGGGATTGCTCGAATCTATGGCCTCGAGAACGTCATGGCCAGCGAACTGCTGGAGTTTGAAGACGGCACCGTGGGCATCGCCCTCAACCTGGAAGAAGACAACGTCGGTGCGGTGTTGATGGGCGACGGCATCAACATCCGTGAGGGTAGCCCCGTAACGGCTACGGGCAAGATTGCCTCGGTGCCCGTGGGTACTGCCATGCTGGGCCGCGTCGTGGACGCCCTGGCTCGCCCCATTGACGGCAAAGGTGACGTTGCCACCACCGAAACCCGTTTGATCGAATCTCCCGCCCCCGGCATCATCGCCCGGAAATCCGTGTATGAGCCGATGCAAACCGGGATTACCGCCATCGACGCCATGATTCCCATTGGTCGGGGCCAACGCGAGCTGATCATCGGCGACCGTCAGACCGGGAAAACCGCCATCGCCATCGATACCATCCTGAACCAGAAGTCTGAAGACGTGGTCTGTGTCTACGTGGCCGTGGGTCAGAAGGCCGCTTCTGTGGCTCAGGTGGTTGATGTTCTGCGGGAACGTGGTGCCCTGGACTACACCATCGTGGTAGCCGCTAACGCCAACGACCCCGCGCCGCTGCAATACCTGGCGCCCTACACCGGAGCCGCCCTGGCCGAGTACTTCATGTACCAAGGCAAGGCCACCCTGGTGGTGTACGACGATTTGACCAAGCAGGCCCAAGCCTACCGTCAAATGTCCCTGCTGCTGCGTCGTCCCCCCGGTCGGGAAGCCTATCCTGGCGACGTGTTCTACCTGCACTCTCGCTTGCTGGAGCGGGCTGCGAAACTCAGCCCCGAACTGGGCGAAGGCAGCATGACCGCTCTGCCCATCATCGAAACCCAAGCGGGCGACGTGTCGGCCTACATCCCCACCAACGTGATTTCCATCACCGACGGTCAAATCTTCCTATCCTCCGACCTGTTTAACTCCGGTCTGCGTCCCGCCATCAACGCGGGTATCTCTGTGTCCCGGGTGGGTTCTGCGGCCCAAATCAAGGCCATGAAACAGGTGGCGGGTAAGGTGAAACTGGAACTGGCCCAGTTCGATGAACTGCAAGCCTTCTCCCAGTTCGCCTCTGACCTAGATGCTTCGACTCAGAAGCAACTGGCTCGCGGTCAGCGTCTGCGGGAACTGCTGAAGCAGCCCCAGTACTCTCCCCTGCCCGTGGAAGAGCAGGTTGCCATCATCTACGCCGGGATTAACGGCTATATGGATGAAATCCCCGCCGACCAAGTGGTGGCTTTCGCCAAGTCCATGCGGGACTATATCCGCAACAACAAGCCCAAGTTTGCTGAACTCGTGCGCAGCGAGAAGAAACTGGGTGATGAAAGCGAAGCGCTGCTGAAGGCTGGCATCAACGAGGCCAAGGAAGCCTTTATGGCGGCTGCGTAGTCGCATTTTGAATCAGCCGCTGTTGTCAACCTGGGTTCACTCCCTTGGCAAAGCGGCTGACCCTGCAACCCTGGCTGAGGACAGATTATGCCTAACCTAAAAGCAATTCGAGACCGCATTAAATCCGTTAAAAATACGCGCAAAATCACCGAAGCGATGCGCCTGGTGGCCGCTGCTAAGGTGCGTCGTGCCCAGGAGCAGGTGATTGCGACCCGTCCCTTTGCGGATCGCCTAGCCCAGGTGCTCTATGGCCTCCAGAGCCGCCTGAAGTTTGAAGATGTTGACCTACCCCTGCTGAAGCAGCGCGAGGTCAATAATGTTGCCATTCTGGTCATTTCCGGCGACCGGGGTCTGTGTGGTGGCTACAACACCAACGTGATTCGTCGGGCCGAAATCCGGGCCAAGGAACTGGCAGCAGAGGGCATCAACTACCAGTATGTGTTGGTGGGCCGCAAGGCTACCCAATACTTCAAGCGTCGGGATCAGCCCATCGAAGCCAGCTTCACCGGGTTGGAACAGATTCCCAACGCGGAAGAAGCTTCTCGCATTGCCGATGAACTGCTGGCCCTGTTCCTATCGGGCAAGGTGGATCGGGTTGAACTGATCTACACCCGGTTTGTGTCCTTGGTGAGTTCTCGTCCTGTGGTGCAAACCCTGCTGCCCCTGGATGCTCAAGGTCTGGAAGCCTCCGATGACGAGATTTTCCGTCTCACCACTCGCGGCGGCAACTTTGAAGTTCAGCGGGAAAAAGTGGCTTCCCAAGTCACGATGAACTTCCCTCAGGACATGATCTTTGAGCAAGATCCGGTACAAATTCTGGATGCGCTGCTGCCTCTGTACCTGAATAACCAAATTCTGCGGGCGCTTCAGGAATCGGCAGCCAGCGAACTGGCAGCCCGGATGACGGCGATGAACAACGCTAGCGATAACGCGAAGGAATTGGCCAAAACCCTCAACCTGACCTACAACAAAGCCCGTCAGGCGGCGATTACCCAGGAAATTCTTGAGGTGGTCTCCGGGGCGAATGCTCTGGGTTAACGGATAACCCGTGAGGCTTTCCCCCTAGGGTTGATTTCAGAGTCTAAAAAGGGAGCCAGCCATACTGGCTCCCTTTTTTATTGGGCTTGTCCAGCGGTTGTTGGAGCAAGTCATCATGGTGCATTCCAATATTCGCTGAGCCCTACCCTGCTGGAGTGAGGGAAGCAGACGCTCCAAGGTGGTGCAAAGCCCAGGCCAGTCCAAGCCCTAGGATCGCCAGCAACACCATGCACAGCCAGGTTTTTGGGGTAGAAAATCGGGCAATGAGCATATCCACGCGAGTAAGCATCGTCACCGCCACCAGCAGAGATAGGTAGGAGAACATCCGAAATTGGGTAACGGCGGCCACTGCCAGGGACGCGCCGGTGAGCGCCATAACAACGTAGCCCAAGTCAGACTGAAAGCCCATTAGAATGAGGCGGCGGCAGGGTTTCCAAGCAATGGTGCAGAGGGCCGGAAAGATGGTGGCAAACCCTAGGCTGATCCCCCAAACGGCGGGAGATGCCGAAATATTCAGGAGAAATTCGCCGTAGGTGATGTAAGCCGCCATCATCAACACCGAGGACAGCCAGGGGCTATCCACCCATAAACTCATAGCCTGATTGCCACCCGATGATTGTCTTGCCATTACCCAAGTCACTCCATCTCTAGAGATGGCCTACCGTAACGTTAACCTTAAGGCATAAATACTGGTAGCTACCAGTATACGGATGTGGGCATCAAGAAAATATAGTACGTATAAACCTTTGTCCATCTAAGGTGTCATAAACAACCTTAAACCGACAACCCTTCAGACGCTTTTTTGAGCAAGTGCTGATGTCCTTGATTTAATCTCTGGGCTCTTCCAAATCCGTGGCTGAAGATGTATTGAACAATACATGCTGTCTGCATTGAACCCGCTGGAAACCTTGCCTTTCCTGGATATTCGCTTGACTTATCACCCTAAACATGAAGGAGCCTCTCTTGCGGAGGAGGGCTAAGGCCAGTATTTTATCGTTAGTCATAAAAATGTCTGAAGCATTGTTATGTGCTCTCGATATAGTTACTATGTAAAAATGTCAGACCCGATGGCTATCCTGAATCGTAGATGAAGCCGTATAAGATTATACGCTGCGGCATCCCAAAATATACTGAGAATCTTGCTCTGTTCGTAAGTGGACTGAAATTGCGGCTATTAACTCAGGAGAACCACTACAGTTAGGTGATATTCGAGATGACTTATACCAATCATAGACCTTATAGAATTCTCGTCACTGAATCCTTTCTTAGTGATTTAGTCAGACTCCAGCAATCAGTCAGCAGGAGGGTTCCTGCCAGGATTAGGATTCTAGAACAGGATCCTCAAGCAGCGCAGGGAGATGCACGGCATCTGTACGCTAACTTTTACCGTGTGAGAATTGGAGATCATCGAATGGTCTATGCGGTAGGGAGGAGAGTTGTCAATCTATTCAGAATTGGGCATCGCCGTGAAATTTACAGAGACCTAGGAATTCGCCAGGAATATATACCTGATGACGATTTTGAGGATGTTCCGGATTCTCCGTCCGATGTAGAAGTCTGGTTGACTGACAAAAGTTTCCGGAAAGACGTGGAACAGCTTACACCGTGGCGGTTTCAGGACGTTGAGGAAGAAGGGGGGAGCCAGCGTTCTAAGCTTAGATACCGTCAAAACTGTGAACGCTGTGAACAAAACTC
>JALQST010000082.1:0-5746 GCA_023264315.1 Nodosilinea sp. BSH.14 | reverse complement strand
TATATCCCCTGTCGAGGGGTGCAGGCGCAAAGCAAACAACGGCGCTTGAGCCGCTGGTTGCACAATAGCCGTCTGAACATCCATCGACTGTACAAGCCCCTGATTCAATCGGCTTTGGCGGATTGGGCGGAGGACGTGTTGTACCTGAGTCTGGACACCTCGCTCTATTGGGATGAGTACTGTTTGGTGCGACTGGCCGTGGTGCATCGGGGTCGAGCCTTGCCCGTGGTGTGGCGGGTGCTGAAGCATCCCGCATCGGGTGGGATTGGTTGAAAACCGCCCTAGACCAAGATTGGCCCCTCATCCGCCACGTCCGGTTTACCCACAACCGTGACCCTGAACCCGCCATGGCCTCTCGCAAACAGCATGACCTGCGCACCTATCGCATTGAGTTCAAAATACACACGTACGGCTATGCCCCCGACTAAGTTTTGTCAGTCAACCAGATCTCAGCCAGTTCCCCATGGAAACCCTCAAAATAGATCGTTCCTTTGTCGAGAAAAATGCAGGTCGGAAAACTGGGCATTGTGCAGGCCATTATTGATTTGGCCCACAACCTGGGGATGAACTGCATTGCCGAAGGGGTGGAAACGGAGGAGCAGCGCCAGCAGCTTCAGCAGTTGGGCTGCGAGGCGGCCCAGGGCTACCTCTTTGCCCACCCTCTGCCCCTCGACCAAGTTGTGCTATATCTTCAATCGGCGCGATTTCCCGCCGCCGCCCCGCTGTCTAACCCGTCCTAAGCCATGACGCCACCCCCCGCTTCTCCCTTGTCCTTACCTGCCATGGGCTGTGGCACCTGGGCCTGGGGCAATCGCCTGCTGTGGGGCTACGACCCCACCATGGACGACGATTTGCAGCGCGTGTTCAACACCTGCGCGGCCCACGGGGTGACGCTGTTTGACAGCGGCGATTCCTACGGCACCGGTCGCCTCAATGGCCGTAGTGAGACCCTGCTAGGCCAGTTTGCCAACGCCTACCAAGGGCCAAACCAGGATCGGCTTTGCCTCGCCACCAAACTAGCGGCCTACCCCTGGCGCATCACCCGGGGATCGGTGGTTAAGGCGGGCTTGGCCTCGGCCCAGCGCCTCGGTCGGCCCATTAGGCTTGCGCAAATGCATTGGTCTACCGCCAACTATGCCCCCTGGCAGGAAGGCCCGTTTTTGGATGGCCTCATGGATCTCTATGAGCAGGGTCAGATTAAGGGCGTCGGCCTGTCCAACTTTGGCCCCAAACGCCTGAAACTGGCGCACCAGCGCTTCCAGGCGCGGGGTATCCCCATTGCCACCCTGCAAGTGCAGTATTCCCTGCTGTCCACCTACCCCGTCACGGATCTGGGGCTCAAGGATCTCTGTGACGACCTGGGCATTCGCCTGATTGCCTACAGCCCCCTGGCCCTGGGCCTGCTGACCGGGAAATATTCCCCCCAGGGGCCGTTTCCGCCGGGGGTGCGGGGCGTTCTGTTTCGCCAACTGGTGCCCAAGATCCAGCCCCTCTTGCAAACCCTTGGGGACATTGCCAGCCACCGCCAAAAAACACCCGCCCAGGTGGCCCTCAACTGGTGCATCGCCAAGGGGACGATTCCGATTCCAGGGGCAAAATCCGTGGCCCAGGCGGAACAAAACCTGGGAGCCCTCGGCTGGGCCTTAGACAGCGGTGAAGTGGACGCCCTCGACCAAGCCAGCCGTTGCAGCGACAAGCAAATGGTGCAGAACATTTTTCAATCCCGCTAGCCCCAGCCGATGAGGCCCGCTGTTCGATCTACCTCAGGTTCACGCTACCAAAGATCAGACAAGCGATAGCCAAGCTCGGTCAGCATGGTGCGTAGCAGGGGCAGGCTGAGGCCAGTGACGTTGCTGTGGCAGCCCTCCAGTTTCTCGACCAGCATTCCCCCTCGGCCATCGATGGCAAAGGCTCCGGCGCAGGCCATGGGCTCGCCGGAATTGCTTGCGTTTGTTACTCATGAACGACTCCTATTATTGTTGGAGTCGTTCAGAGCTTAGCCCCCTGTCCAGTTTGAGGGGGCCACTTCAAAGGCCACCCCTGGCCCCAGGCTCAAAATCCATTGGCTGCTGAACGGCCCTAGGGCTCCGGCCAAGCCTCCCACCAGATAAGCAGGCTGGTGGCCTGGGGGAGGTTCGTCCGAAAGGCATAGCGCCCCAGCAGCGACAGGGCCGGACTGCGAAACATGGTCATGGCCATGGCCCATGCCACCAGCAACGGCGGCAGCAGCCACCGCAGCACCGCATTTTGCCCCCAGATCAGCGCCGTGGAAATGAGAAAAAACAGCCCCGCCGAGAGAACGACACCCAGGGCAATCAGTGGGAAACGGGTGCCCATCAGGTGTTGCTGTCGATCGGAAAAGGTACCCATTAGGGGTTCCATCACCATGCCCAGCAAGTTTTTAATCACCAGCAGCGTCGCCGTCCACGCCTGGGGAAAGCCCAAGGCCGTCAACAACGCCCCTAGGTAGAGGTTGTAGATGACCCAACAGAGGGTGATGGAACCCTGGACGAGGGCCAATCCGCCCACCTGTGGCCACAAAATGGGGGTGGACTGGGTTGCAGCGGACTGGGGAGAATTAGTCACGGGGGATGAGTTCCTCTAGCTTGGCTTTTACCGCCTGAATGTCTTGCCACATCAGCCATTTGGGGCTGCCTTTCTCCCGCGAGGGATTGCGAAGTAGATAGGCCGGATGGAAGATGGGCATACAGAGCCGCCCCTCCCACTCAAACCACTGACCTCGAATTTTAGTAATGCCGTCTTTGATACCCAGAATGCCGCGCACGGCGGTGGCCCCGGTGAGCAGGATGATCTTGGGATCGACGAGGCGAATTTGCTCTAATAAATAACCCTTGCAGGCGACCACTTCGTCGGGGGTGGGCACGCGGTTGCCGGGGGGACGGCATTTCACAATGTTACCGATGTATAGGTCCCGCTCGCTGTCGAGCCGCACCGAGGCCAGAATTTGCTCTAACAGTTGGCCCGAACGCCCCACAAAGGGCTTGCCCTGCTCGTCCTCCTGTTGCCCTGGCCCTTCACCAATGATGAACACCGGAGCCGTGGCGCTACCTCGACTCACCACCACGTTGGTGCGGGTGGGGGCTAGGCCACAGCGCTGGCAGGCGTGGCAGTGGGTGGCGAGATCCTCTAGGCTGGCGTAGGTACCGGGGGAAATGGCCGTCGCCGATGAAATCGGAATGGCGGCGTAGTCGGTGGAACCCGTGGGGGGCGAGGGGGCCTGATCGGTGGGCATGGCCACGTCATCCAGGGAAAATAAACTAATCTGCTCGTCCGCCATGGGTCAAAGAAAAAGAAGACAACGTCAGTTCTCGCTATTGTGACATTCTTGCTAGCCGAAGATGAATGTCATTTCGGTCATGGGTTTGGGGAGAGCCCTTGCCGCTCGGCCCGCTCCCGCTCCCGCTGAAGGGACAACTCCACGCCGACGAGATCGTGCAACTGTTGGGTGAGGGTTTCCACCTGACGCTGGGCCGCAACCTTGCGGTGGAGGGCGGCCCGAGCGAGGTCTTCGCGGCCTTGGGCGAGGGCTTGCTCGGCCACTTTGCGCCAGGTATCGGCCTCCTGCTGAGCTGTTTGCTGATGGGTAAGGGCGGATTGGTAGGCAGCGGCGATGTCGCCCATGGCTCTGTGGAAGAGGATCAGCGCCTGCTCTGGGGTCTGGCGTTGGCTGGTGCTTTCTACCCAGCGACGGAACAGGGAGCTATCCACCTGGTCTTGGTTGAGGCCGAAGCTGGCGAGTTGGGCGCTTTCATGACGCCCCGTTTTGCACCAGGTGGCAAAATGTTCGCAGTTGTTAAAGAATAGATCGTACTGGCGTTCCCCAAGGCGGCTTTCGGCCCGGGCAATCACCATTTCCTCAGGATCCGCCACACCGTACTGAACCCGGCGCACAGGATTGCCCCAGGAGAAGGTTTCCAGGCTCGTGCGCTCCACCTGGGCATTTTCCCCCATCTTGCGGTAGTGGATGACGGTGCCGTCTCCGTAGTCGATCCCGTGGTGTTGATAGACCCCCTGGACGCCCGCAAGGGGCCGCATCACGTAGATTTGATCGCTTCTAGCCATGACACCTGGGAACGGCAAGGGACGCTCGACGACGGATCATTTTATGATTGACGAATCGTGCTGGATTATGACGGGTTGTCTTCGCCAATCAGCGTGGCCTGGTGAGGAAGATCGTCGGCATCGAGGGCTGTGGGGACGGGATGCAGATCGTCATGCCCATGGAGGTCTTCTCGGCGGCGGCTGTTCAGCAGTTCCTTCAGGGGATCCCGTTTTTCGCGGGTGGTGTGGATTTGAATGTTGGGGCCAGAGCGGGCCAGACGCATAATGATGCCATCTTCCACGGGCACTTCATCAATCCGCTTGCCGTCCAGGTAGGTGCCGTTGGTGCTGATATTCTTAACGCGCCAGCCGTGGTCTGTGCGAAGAATCTCCACATGGTGCCGCGACACAACGGCGCTGTAAAGAATCACATTATTATCGCTAGACCGACCCACCCGAATCACAGACTCTTGGTCAAACGTCCAATGCTGTACTGGGGTTTTGTGCAGGGGATGGAGCAGGGAAAGGGTAATCACATTAACCGGCTTGAGATTCTCGCTTATAGACATTCATCATAGGGGAGTCTTTCCTCCTTCGTTCACTGGGATGCCTCGCCAAGGCAAAAAAGATCCATTTATCCCCATTTCTTGATGAATAGTTATCTATCCACACATCGTCAGGACATCACAACGTCCCCATAGCCCTCGCCCCCGGCCTATCTCCTAGGAGGGCTAAGGCTGCACCCACTGCGCTCCCGGCAGGGTCAACTCCCCGGCGGCATCGGCATCCAGCAGCCAGTCTAGGGTGCCGGTGGGCCGCACCATCCGAATGGGGTAGGCCAGATCCGCTGCCGTGGCCGAAAAGACCTGGGCCAGGGCCGCTTGTTTACTGGCTCCCGCCGCCACCACCATCACCCAACGGCTGTGGTTAATCAACGGCACGGTAAACGTGATCCGGGGTTCATCGCCCTTGTTGCCCAGGGCCACCCAACGATCCGTCACCCCGAGGGCGGCGGTGTGGGGAAACAGGGACGCGGTATGGCCGTCATCGCCCATGCCCAGCCAGACTAAATCGAACACGGGAAATCCGTCCTCCGCCCTCGGTTGCAGGGGGGCAAAGGCCGCTTTCAAGTCCGCCTCATAGCGCTGGGCGGCCTGGGCTGGGTCAGCCTCGGTGGTGGGGGTGATAAAAATGTGGTCGGCGGGGATGGGCACGTGGTCTAACCAGGCCCGTTTGGCCATGCCCGCATTGCTGTCGGGGTGATCCACCGGCACGTAGCGCTCGTCGCCCCAGAAGAGATAGAGCTTATCCCAGGGGAGATCCTGCTGGGCAAGGCCTTCATAGATCGGCTTGGGGGTGCTGCCCCCCGCGAGGGCTAGGGTGCAGTAGCCATGGTCGGCAATGGCCTGCTGAATCACGGCGATGGATTGGGCTAGGGCGTAGTGCACTAGGGTGGTTTTGTCGGGCAGGATAGCAATTGTTGATCCAGTCATCGATGGTTTTACCCTCAAACATCACGTCATTGCGGCCCCAGCGACGGGATCGATCCTCACTTACCCCGCAAAGCTGTAGTTAGCCTAGCCTAGCCTAACTAATTTCTGGCCCGTGGCCGTCAAGTCAGAAAATGTGACGTTCTCCCGACGCTGACCTTCGGTACAGCGGGGGCTTCACTGGATCGCTCCAG
>JALQST010000081.1 GCA_023264315.1 Nodosilinea sp. BSH.14 | reverse complement strand
TGGATGAGTCCTTTCTAAATCAGAATCCTCTGTCTCTGGAATAGCCGCCTCCGCCTCAGGAGGAACTGGAAGGTCTTGGGGAAAATCGGGATCGTGGGAATTCATAGGGCAACCCGCCTACCAAATCGTCGTTCACCTGTGCCCACGATAAACCAGATTGCCCACCTCCATCGATCCCTCCCACGGTCTACCTGCCCATGGGGGTCAAAGGGCCGCTACATACTGGCTCACCAGGCTATCGATGCCGGTGATGGCGGTGCCCACCACCACCGCATAGGCTCCCGCATCAAGGGCGGCTCGGGCCATCTCCGGCGACGCAATCCCCCCTTCACAAATCACGGGAACCGAGCAGTGGGCCACCATCGCCCGCACCAAATCTAGGCTGGGCGGGGTTTCCCCCTGGGTGGCCTCGGTGTAGCCGTAGAGGGTGGTGCCCACACAGTCGGCCCCGGCAGCGATGGCGGCAAGGGCGTTCTCTAGGCTGTCCACATCCGCCATGACGGGTTTGTTCCAGCGGGTGTGAATGTGGTGAATCAATCCCGCCAGGGTCTCTTCCCCAGGGCGGGGCCGCTGGGTGGCATCCACCGCAATGATGTCGCTGCCCGCCTGGGCCACGGCCTCAGCATGGTGGGCCTGGGGGGTAATGTATACCGACGACGGCGGCAACACCTGCTTCCACAGGCCGATGATGGGCTGGCTCACCCGTTCCCGCACCGCCGCAATGTGGCTAGGGGAATCAATCCGCACGCCAATGGCCCCCTGCTGCACCGCCGCCGCCGCCATGGCCGCAATCACCTGGGGATGGTGCAACGGCGACGAAGCCGGAGCCTGACAGGACACCACCAACCCACCCCGCAGAGCCTTCAACCGTGAATCCATGGAACCCATACCAACCATAACCGCCCCATTCTAGACTGCGAATGTCACCCCTTCCGGCCCAACGCTAGGACTTTGGCGTGGCCTGCTGTGCCCGGTAGGCCAGTAGCCAGTTGGTCATGGTGGCGCGACGGGTGAGTCGGGGCACCAGTTGATCCACGGTGTAGCCCTTGAAGCCCAGTTCTTCCTTAAGTAATTGCTTGTACTCAGCGGGAATGGAGCGGGTGAGATGCACGGTGGCGGGTCGGCTTTCGATGAAATTGGGCGGCTCTGGATACTTTTCCACCCAGGCCAGATCCACCGCTGCGGTATCCCACCCCTCCTCCGTTTGCTGATAACCCAGGTAATGCCACACCAGACGATTCACGGTGTCGTCGTCCAGTTCGTTGTTCAAAATCGCCCAAAGGGTGTCGTTAGTCAGTTCAGGAAGCGTCGTCATCAGGTGCAATCGCAATCAGGACAAAGGTAGAGGCGTGGTTCTCGCCCCCAAAGGTAGGGGCACGGCGACCGTGCCCAATCCCGGCATTCAGGGAACCAGCCTTAACTCAGGTCTTGGCACAGGTGCCGGAAATGGTCGCCCCGGGCCTCGAAGTTGGGATATTGGTCGAAACTGGCGCAGGCGGGAGACAGCAGGACGACCTTGGCCCCCAGGTTGGGCGCGACTTCCTGGCTGCGGCGCAGGGCGCGATCCATGGTTTCCACGATTTCGTAGTTTTGGTAGCCGACTGCCGCAAGGCGGCGGGCAAACTGGGGGGCGGCATCGCCAATCAGCAGCACCGTCGCGGCCCGTTCCTGGATGCGCTCGAGCCAGGGGCCGTCGTCGCCTTCCTTGGCTTCGCCCCCGGCAATCAGTACCGTAGGACTCGCAACCGAACGCAGGCCCACTTCGGCGGCATCGTAGTTGGTGGCCTTGGAATCGTTGATAAAGTCAATCCCTTGCCAGGTGCAGAGGTGCTCTAGGCGGTGGGGCACACCGGGGAAGTTCGCCACTCCGGCGGCGATGGCGGCGGGGTCGATGTCGGCCAAGCAGGCGGCGGCGACGGCCATCAGCAGATTTTGCAGGTTGTGGTCGCCCACCATTTTCAGGGCATCAGCGGCAACGATGGGCTGGCCCTTAAACCTCACCCAGCCGTTTTCGATGTAGGTCGTCGGTACCAAGGCCCCGAGGGCGGTTTTGCCTCCTACGCTCGTCCAGTGGGCCTGGGGAAATTCAGCGGGGATGTGCTGGCGCAGGTAGGGGTCGTCGCCGTTGAAGATAGCAAAGTCTGACCGTTGCAGCAGGGAGGCTTTGATGCGGGCGTAGTTATCCAGGGTTTTGTGCCGTTGTAGGTGGTCGGGGGTGAGGGTCGTCCACAGGCCGATGCGGGGGGCGAGGGTGGCCGAGGCTTCGATTTGGTAGCTGCTGAGTTCGGCGATCACCCAGTCTGGCGCGGGGTCTTGCAGTCCCAGTTCGCAGGCGGCATAGCCAATGTTGCCGCAGGCGGGGGCGTTCAAACCCGCAGCCTGAAAAATGGTGGCGGTGAGGGCGGTGGTCGTCGTTTTGCCGTTGGTGCCCGTAATCCCCACCCAGGGCTGATGTTGCAGCGTCAGCCAGGCCAGTTCCATTTCGCCGATCACCTCCAGTCCGGCGGCGCGGGCTTCGGCTAGGGCGGGCAAATCCCAGGGCACCCCAGGGCTAACCACCACCCGGTCGGGCCGATCCTCCGGCGTGACTGCAAAACGATGGCCCCATTTCACGGTGACGCCAGCGGCTTGCAGTTCGGCCTGTTGATCCGCCGCCAGGGGAGTAGCATTGCGATCACTCAGCACCACCGCCCAGCCCTGCTTTCGCAGCAACCGAGCGGCGGCAATACCGGATTTTCCTAAGCCGATCACATGGGCCTGTTTCATGGCAACCTTTTCCGATGACATCGCCCCATCATGCGCTAGGGCAAGGGTTTTAATCAGAAAATCATACCCCGGACAGTTGTCCCGATCCCGCCTAGTTCCCCCGATCAGAGGCCCGAAGCCCCTCCCTGGAGAACATCAGGGATCCCAAGCGGCAGTGACGCCGGTTTGACCTAGGGCCATCGGGGCCACCCATCGGCTGGGTAGGGGCGAAACATCGGGGTTTCTGCGGCCTAAAGTGAGCTATGGTAGCTACAGAATTTATGCGGTCTGGACACATTCATGGAATGGCATTTGAGCGACGCCCAAAGCCTGCGAGTCATTGACAACGAAATTGGCGACCACGGCTTTTCTCCGGCAGAGTACGAAATTGTGCGGCGAGTGATCTATGCCACGGCGGATTTTGACTATGCCACCCACGTCCGCTTTTCTGACCAAGCGCTGCAATCGGGAGCCGCTGCCCTCGCGGCTCGCACCACCATTGTGGTGGATGTGCCCATGGTGCAGGTCGGCATTACGCCAGCGATTCAGGCCACCTTTGCCAACCCGGTCTATTGCAGCATGGATGCCCTCACTCGGCCCCAAAAGGGCAAAAGCCAAGCCGCCTGGGGCATTGAAACCCTGGCCCTGCGCTATCCGGAGGCCATTTTTGTGGTCGGCGCGTCAGAGGTTGCCCTCACGACTCTCGTGGATTTAATTGAAACCCAGAAAGTGCGGCCTGCCCTAGTGGTGGGCACTCCGGCGGGTTTCCTCGACACCGTTGCCCTGAAAGATCGGCTGCAAGATACGATGATTCCCCACGTCCGCATTGATGGCCGCAAGGGCAGCGCCGTGGTGGCCGCCGCCATCGTCAATGGGCTAGTGGATCTGGCTTGGCAAGCCTATGGCCAAGACCCCAAATCTGTGAGTTAGAGGCCGTCCGTTGGGGCTAGGGCTAGCGCAGACCTAGCCAGGTCACAATGGCCTGTCCCGTCGCCCATTCAAACGCCACCAGGGCCACAAAGCCCACCATTGCGGCTCGGCCATTGAGGCGTTCGGCATAGTCGTTAAAGCCACTCTTGGGGCGATCAATCACAGGGGTGACGGTGGGATTGGTGAAGGTCATGGCAGACAGAATGGGCTAGGCCAACAAATTATAGCGACCCCATCATACCGTTTTCGGGGCGATGTCCCACTCGGGAATAACCCGACGATCCCGATCACCCAAGGGGCGGGGCCAGGGGGATGTAGGCCGATGGGGGGCCGTGGCCACACCTAGGGACTACTGAGCGGTGGCGGCGGACTAGAGGGTACTTGCCATTCCCGGAGCCGGAGTTGAGCCTGGGCGTAGGCTTCGGTTTGGGGCGGAATCGCGGTGGCAATTTCGATGGCCCGGGTGAGGTTCACGCGGGATTCACTTTCGGCCACCCGCAACAAATCCAAGCTCCAACGGTTCAGGGCACTGAGGGCTTCGGGCCGCTGGGGGGTGTTTTCGGGCACCTGCTGAGCCGCCTGAATGGCCCGCACCAAGGCATTGACGCTGCCCTGCTGGGCCAACTGATAGGCTTGCTGAAGCTGTTGCTGCCCCTGGAGTTGGCTGCGCCAGGTAGTCAGGTCATCCTGGGCTTGATCGTATAGGGCGCGGCCCTGACCAATGCGCGAGGCCATGGTGATGGCCTCCTGCAACTGTCCAGCGGTGGCCAAGCGCTGGGCCTCGGCCAAAATGGGGCCATCGTCCTGGCGTTCTAGGTCGCTGCGCCAGCCTCGAATCAGTGCCTGGGCTTCGCTGTGGAGGGTGCGGCCTGGGATCACCCGGCGGGCGGCGGCAATGGCGGAGGGAAGGTCGCCAAGGCGGGCAAACTGGCGGGCTTCGTCGAGAATCGGTCGGTCTTCGGTGGTTTCAACCTGGGTGCGCCACTGTTCAATCTGGGTTTGGGTTTCATTCCAGACGGGGTTAGACCGGGAAATTTTTTCGGCCTCGGCAATGGCGGCCTGGAGATCCTCGATGGTGCCAGCCATGGCCACTTGCTTGGCCCATTCCAACTGGGCACGCCCCCCCACTTCGTTCCGCCACTGCCCCATTAGACGCTGGGCTAGATCATAGCGAGGACGACTGCTGTCGATGCTTTGCAGCCGAGTCATCGCCCCCTCAAGGCCGGAGATGCTCCCCTGCCAGGAGAGTTGGGTAGCGTCAACGATGGCGCGCATATCCGCCACGTCGGCCCCTAGGTTGGCCTCGGAGGGAATTTCCGCCAGCATTTGCAGGGCAGCGGTGGCGTCTCGGCGGTTTAGGGCACTTTCGGCCATCTCAATGAGAATTTGGCCCAATTCCCCCAGCACCTTCTGGGCTTCCCCATGAATCGGGCTCTCGTTGACAATGCCTCGAACCATCTCGATGGCTTCCTTGAGGGCGTCCAGGGTGCGCTGGTTGGCCAAGCGCTTGGCCTCGCCCAGGGCATTGAGATCATCGCGGGCGGCGGCAATGTTGGCGATCATCTCGTTATATTTGACGGTTTTCCAGTGGGTGTTGGGCACCTGGAGCAACCGAGTCGCTTGGGTAAAGGCCTCCTGGAACTTCAAATTCACCAATTCCGCTTCAGCGGCGGCATAGATGGCCTCGGCCTCCTGCCAAATCTGATTCCACATATCCACCCGTTCACCCACCACCTGGGCGGCGGCGGTGTGGTGGGGGATGCGCCGAGCCATGTCGATGGCCGACTGGATGTGGCCATCCTGGAACGCCTGCTCCGCCAGATCGAGGATTCGGTCGGCCCAGACTTGAATGCGCTGGCTGATCTCACTGCGCAGGGGATGATCCTCCGGCAGGGCTTCAATCAGGGCAATAGCCTCTAGGTAGCCTTCCACGGTGCCCTGATCGGCAAAGGCTTCGGCACATTGCAGACGGGTACTGGCTGAGGCCATGGGCCAGAAAATGGCGCGACAGTTGGGCAGGTTGGGAATCCGCAGCAGCGTAATTACCGAGGCTACCCCCAGCCCCAGCACCGTCACCAGGGCTCCCATCGTCCACAGCGGCCAGGTTTTGGCCATGCGCTGGGTGAGGGAGGGCTGGGGCTGGGCCACCGGCCAGGGGTGATCGGCGGGCGAAGCGGGATGCTGCCGCAGATCGGCGAGGGGATCGTAGCGGGGGATCGGAGGGGGTACAGCGTAGGGCGGCACCGGGGTAGGCGGGGGTGGCGACGCCCAATTCTCGGGGGCGGAACCCATCTCATCGTAGAAATCGTGCTCTGATGTGCCGCGATGTCGAGCCATACCCCGTTCCTGTTTATGCGCGTGGGTGCCTTGCCCCAAAGTAGCAGAGAACTCTCAAGCCACCCAATTCCCTCTGGCCAAAAAAGTTTGACCTAGTATATCGATGTCGCGGAAAAACGCAACGGGGCCGAAGGGGCCGAAGAACACCCTGCCAGACCCTACCCTAGGGTGGCGATGGCAGGGCCACTACGACCGACCCTGCACCAAGTTGACAAAGTTGGACAGCATGGTGAGCCCAGCCGGGGCCGATTTTTCGGGGTGGTACTGCATGGCCATGATGTTGTCCTTGGCGATGGCGGCGGTCACGGTTTGTTGGCCGTGGGTGGTGGTGGCGGCAATGACGGCAGCATCCGTGGGATCGGCGTAGTAGGAATGGACAAAGTACACCCAGTCTCCGGTGTGAATGCCCTGCCAGAGGGGCATCTCGGACTGGGTGAGGGTGAGCTGATTCCAGCCCATGTGGGGGATGGTGATCTCCGGTTCCTTGTGGAATTTTTTGATGTGGCCGGGGATCAGTCCCAGCCCCGCCTCCGTGCCTTCGTCGCTATAGTCAAACAGCAATTGCAGCCCAAGACAAATGCCCAGAAAGGGCTTGCCGCTGGCAATGGCGTCCTGGATTGGCCCCACCAAATCCCGCGATCGCAGGTGCTGCATGGCCGGGTCAAAGGCTCCATCCCCCGGCAGAACGAGGGCATCTGCCGATGCCAAGTCGGCAGCGCAGTCGGTAATGTGGGGCGTTGCTCCGGCAATGGCCAACCCTTTGCAGGCCGAGTGCAGATTCCCCATGTCGTAATCAATTACCGCAATCGTCGCCACGGGCACCTCCAGGTCAGGGTCATGCTCTATCCTACCCGCTTCCCAGCCCGCCATAGGCAGCCCCCCACCCTAAATCTCCCTCTCCCCAGGACATATCCCCAAGGCTGGCTTAAACCACGGCGGGTTCCAGCATTTGGATTTCCCCTTGGTCGGCGTCGATGGCCACCCGTCCCCCCAGGGGCAGCGTCCACATCGGTTCCACATGGCCAATCCAAGCGCCACTCCAGGCGGGAATACCGAGGGGCTGGATGTGGTCGCGCAGAATCTCCGCCAGGGTGAGGGATCCATAGCCCTCCCCTGGCCCGCAGGCGCGGCACTGGCCAAAGATGAACCCCGCCAGCCCCGCTAAGGCTCCGGCCAGCTTCAGTTGGGTGAGCATGCGATCTACCCGGTAGGGCGGTTCGCCAATGTCTTCTAGGAACAGAATGGCCCCTCGCAAATCGGGCAGGTAGGGAGACCCCACCAGGGCCGACAGCACCGAGAGATTGCCGCCGATCAGTCGTCCGGTGGCCCGACCGGGGGTAATGGTTTGGATGCGGCCCTGGTCGCGCATGAGGCGATCTTGGTCGGCCCCCAGCAGGGGATTGGTGAAGGTGAGGGTTTCCCCTTGCACCACCACCCGCCGCAGAAAATCCACCTGATCGCTGCGCCAAGCTGTAAGACCGTGGGGGCCGTGGAAGGTAATCAGCCCCGTTTGGGCATAGATGCCCAGCAGCAGGGCCGTGATGTCGCTGAAGCCGAGGATTACCTTGGGGTTGGCCCGAATTTGGTCATAGTCCAGATAAGGCAAAATGCGGGCGCTGCCCCAGTCTCCCCGCACGGGCATCAGGGCATCCACCCTGGAGTCGGCAAAGAGGGCGTTCACGTCGGCGGCGCGGACGGCATCGGAGCCCGCCAGGTAGCCGTAGCGATCTAGCACGTGGGGGGCGAGTTTCGGTTGCCAGCCCAGGGCCGTCACCGCTTCCACCACCACATCCAGCCGATCCTGCTCGAAGGTGGCCCCCGCCGGACTGAAAATCCCCACGGTGGCCCCCGGCCTCAACCGAGGCGGACGCTGGGCGGCTTGGGCCATCCCCGGTTGTACCCCCTGGGCCAAGGTTAGCCCTAGACCGGTGAGTCCCATCCCTGCCAATAAACGACGACGGCGCATCCTGTCCTAGCCTCCTCAGATCATTGGTTGACATTGATTGACAAGGCCGTCCTTGGCCCCCACCCCTAGCCCCTAGAGATAGCCCATGGGGTTGACGGGGTTGCCATTGCGGCGCACCTCAAAGTGGAGATGTGGCCCGGTGGAAAGCCCCGTAGACCCCACAGCGGCGATGGACTGCCCCTGCCGCACCGATTGCCCCTCCCGCACCAGCAGACGGCTGGCGTGGGCATAGAGGGTCGTGAGACCACCGCCATGATCCACAATCACCGTCTGGCCATAGCCGCCATACCAGCCGGAAAATATCACCTGGCCCGAGTCGGCGGCGTAGATGGCGGTGCCCTGGGGAGCGGCGAAGTCTACCCCGCCATGGAAGCGGCTGTAGCCCAGGATGGGGTGCACCCGATTGCCAAAACCGCTGGAAATCCGCGCATTGGCGGGGAAGACAAACCGCCCCGTGCCCCGCACCGCCCCTGATTGCGCCGCCAGCTTTTGGCGAATCAGGTTGGCAATCTGTTCAGAGTCTCGCACCAGTTGGGCCTCCGCCGCCTCCAGGGCCGACCGCTGTTCCTTCAGGCGGGAAATGAGCTGTTTTTCCTCGCTGGCCTCGGCCTCATACTGCTGCTTCTGAGACAATAACTGCTGCCGCAGCAGGGCCACCTGGTTTTTCTGATCCTCCACGGCCACCTTTTGCTGCTGAATTGCCTCCGCCTTCACCTTCAGATCTTGCAGCACCTGCCGATCCGCCGCATAGACCCGTTTTAGTTGATACTGGCGATCCAAAAAATCGTTAAAGTCTTGGCTTTGCAGCAGCACCGCCCAGCCCTCACTGCCCTGCTGCCGCTGGAGAAACTGAAGCCGCGCCACGGTGCCCATCCGCACATTTTCATAGTCGGTTTCCGCCTGCCGCAGGTTGGCCTCTAGCCGTTGAAGATCTTGCTCCGCCTTAGCCAGCCGATCTTCGGTTTCAGTGATTTGGTTGGCGGTGTAAAGGATGCTCCGCTCTAGGTTCTCCAGGTTGTTCTCGGAGGTATTCTGGCGACCCTCCAGTTCGTTCTGCTGCTGCTGAAGCTGTTGGCGCTGCTGTTCCAGGGCTTTGCGCCGCTGCTCCAGTTCTTGCACCGACTGGGCCATCAGCACCGGCTCTGCTCCCACCCGCGTGGGAAAGCCCTGCGCCACCCCTCGACTGAGCCCGCCCAACCCCAGCCACAGCACCACACAGGCCAACCCCAGCCCCCACCAACGCCCTCCCAGGGGGGCGGGACGACGGCGGCGCGGCCAGGGCATAGGGGCCGGGGGCGTTTTCGGTTTCACTGGGGCTAGGTTGATGAAGGGGACAGTGGAAGCCAGGGAATCATGATACGGGGATGCCCCTTGGAGGATAGATTCCCCTCGATAGTGACGTTCTCCCGACGCTGACCTTCGGTACAGCGGGGGCTTCACTGGATCGCTCCAGCGACTATCTCCTTCATTCGGTCTTGCCTAGGCAGCGCCCCCGGCAGATCCCGTCCAGAGATACCTTGATCAGTCGTGAGACCCACGGCTGATAGTCCACGATTGCGAATGACCTGAGCGCTGGCAACATCTCTAGGCTTGATTGAACCGCATTCGCCGCAACGGTGAATGCGGTCTTTCAAGGCCTTGTGGACGTCCGCCCCGCAGTCAGGACATTCCTGGCTGGTGCCTCTAGGATTGACCTTGCCGTAGTAGACACCACGCTTCCAGCACACCCACGGCAGCACAATGGTGACGAACTGACCCAGGCCAGCATCAACCCTGGGTTTGCCGAGGAAGCCTTTGGCGAGGGTCCTGAAGTCCAGGTCTTCCACAACTATCATCCCGGCTTGGTCACAGAGATGATGAGCCAACTTGAACTGCCAGTCCAGACGATAATTCGCAATAGTTTCGTGAACTCGACCGATCCGCTTGATGAGCTTGAGCCAGTTTTTCGACCCCTTTTGCTTTCCTTTCAGCCGACGTTGCAGCGATTTCAGCTTGCGGTGCAGCTTATTAAAGAAACGAGGACGAGAAACCTGCTCACCATCAGAGGTGGATAGAAAATACTCCAGGCCAACATCCAACCCAAGAGCATGG
>JALQST010000080.1 GCA_023264315.1 Nodosilinea sp. BSH.14 | reverse complement strand
GCCTTTTCACCCTTCGACAGGCTCAGGGTGAACGGCCAATTTGCCAAAATGAGAATTGCTGACCGCAAAACTAGACCGCAAAATTGGCCCTATCATGGCCGCCCTTTCCCCGCTGCCACCCCCCTGCCACAATAGAGGCTGTTCATCCTAGCATTAGCGATCTCTAGCCATGGCCCACACCATCACCCTCCGCGATAGCCACCTACAAACCCTCGATCTCGCTCCGGCCATCGCCGTGATTGAGCCGCTATTGACCAGCGAATCGGGCGTCACCGAGGCAGGACTGCGGTTTGATATCGACATCACCCGCGACCCCACCGACCCCAGGGAACTCTCGGAGTTACCGGAGGTGCGGCTGTGGTTTATCCGGCTGGATAGCCAATATCCCTGGTTACCCCTGCTGCTGGACTGGGAAGCCGGAGAGCTAGGCCGCTATGCCGCCATGCTGGTGCCCCACCAGTTCAGCCCCACCGACGGCATCCGCTACAACCCCGAAGCCCTAGAAATCTTCGTGATGCAGAAGATTTTTGTAATTGCCACATGGCTCAAAAACCAGGGTCGATTCAACCCCACCAAACTCAAATTCATGACCCAAATGCTGGGCTACGACATCGAAGATGGCCTGTTTGAGTTGCTGAACGCCTGACCCTCACCCCTAGCCTCCCTCACCGTGGGAGAGGGGATCTACAATCGGTTTGATCCTCGTTCAAAGCACATTCGTACTAAGTATTTGTTCTAAAATCAAGGCTTAACCTGCCTGTGGCCCTATGCTGACCGCCCTTCGCATTGAAAATTTTGCCTTGATCGACGCCCTGGATATCCCCCTCCAGGCGGGGCTGACGGTGCTGACGGGGGAAACTGGGGCAGGAAAGTCGATCATTTTGGACGCCATTGATGCCGTGCTGGGGGGCAAGGTCAACGCTCGACTGGTGCGTTCAGGCCGTGAGCGGGCCGTTCTAGAAGCCCAGTTCGCCCTATCGCCCGGATTGCGGGACTGGTTCCAGCAGCAAGACCTGCCGATTCCAGAACAGGCTGTCACCTGTCGGCGGGAAATTACCTTGGGTAAGGCGTCCGTCCGCAGCCGATCCTTTCTCAACGATCAAGCGGTGACGAAGGCCCAACTCGAATCCCTGCGGCAGCGGTTGGTGGAAATTACGGCCCAGGGGCAAACGGTGCAGATTGGGTCGAGCGACCGTCAGCGGGAATGGCTGGATGGCTTTGGCGGAGCGGCCATCGCTCAGCAACGACAGCGGGTGATGCAGGCCCACGACGCCGCGACCCAGGCCAAACGACGCCTAGAGGCCCGTCGCAAGGCCGACCAAGACCGCCAGGATCGCCTGGAACGGCTGCAACGGCATCAGCAAGAACTCACCCAATCTGCCCTGGATGACCCTGCTGAACTGGATCACCTCCACCAAGAACAGCAGCGCCTCACCCACAGCGTAGACCTGCAACAGAACAGCTACCAGGCGTACCAAATCCTCTACGAAAGCGACGCGGGAGGAGCCTGTGCCGACCTGCTGGGCAAGGCCGAGGGCATCTTGGCCGACATGGAGCGCTACGACCCCGCCATCACGCCGATCCTATCCATGGTTAGCGAAGCCCTTACGCAGGTGGAAGAGGCCGGACGGGCCATCAACGCCTACGGAGCCAGCCTAGAGGCCGATCCCCAGCGGTTGGAGGAGGTGGAAGAGCGCATCCGTCAATTAAAAGGGCTGTGCCGCCGTTTTCACCGCACCCTGCCGGAACTGATCGCCTATCGGAACGAGGTGAACCAAGCCCTAGGGGAACTCTCCGGCGAAGGGCAATCCATCGAAGAACTGGAGGCAGATTACCAAAAACGTCAGGAGATTCTGACCAAAGCCTGTGCCAAGCTCACCGATCTGCGCCAGAAAACCGCCCAGAAACTAGAAGCCCAACTGATCGCCGAACTCAAGCCCCTGGCCATGGATCGGGTACAGTTTCGGGTGGATCTTCAACCCACCGCCCCCAGCCCCACCGGAGCCGATGCCATCCAGTTTTTGTTTAGCCCCAATCCGGGTGAACCGCTACAACCCCTGGCGGAAACGGCATCGGGGGGGGAAATGAGCCGTTTTCTGCTGGCCCTGAAGTCCTGTTTTTCCCAGGTGGATGCGGTGGATACGCTGATTTTTGACGAAATTGATGTGGGCGTTTCCGGTCGGGTAGCCCAGGCCATCGCGGAAAAACTGCTGCATCTAGGCCAACGTCACCAAGTGCTGTGCGTCACCCACCAGCCCATGGTGGCCGCCCTAGCCGATGACCATTGGCACGTCAACAAAGAGGTGATCGGGGAGGAGACCACGGCTCCCAAAACCGCTAAATCCCGAAAATCCCGTCAGACCAAGGGCAACACCAAGGGGAGTGCGGCCACAAAAGCCCATCGTGACGCCGACAATGATCCCAATCCCCAGAATGCTGATTCTAAGGTCATAAATCCGACCATCGCCAGCGACGAAACCGCCATCCGCACCGTGGTGAGAATTGCGCCCCTCAACCTCAACCAACGGCGGGAAGAACTGGCCCAACTGGCGGGAGGAGCCACCCACCAAGAAGCCCTCTCCTTTGCCGAAGCGCTGCTCTCCCAAGCCGCCCAAATTCGCGCCACCCTAGCCCAACCGTGATGGAACGGCCAAGGTGTGAACTGGGCTACTGCCATTTCAAAGGTGATGGGCTATTATGTCAGCAAATGTTTTGCAAGGATTGTGGAAGGGGTGAATTCTACCCCGGAAGCCGTGCAACATTCACCAACCTGCAACGTTTTGGTTCGGAGAGACTCGTGACTATTTACATTGGGAACTTGTCCTTTCAGGCTTCTGAGGACGATATTAAGGACGTCTTTGCCGAATATGGCGAAGTCACCCGCATCAGCCTGCCCATCGACCGGGAAACCGGGCGCAAGCGTGGCTTTGCCTTCGTAGACATGGCCGATGAGGCCAATGAAGACAAGGCTATCTCTGAACTCGATGGGGCAGAGTGGCTGGGTCGGGAATTGCGGGTAAACAAAGCCCGCCCCCGCACCGATGACGGCGGCCGCGGCGGGGATCGGCCTAATCGCAGCAACCGCTTCTCCCACAATCCGCTCTAGTCTCTGGCCCTAGGGCCATCCTCACACCAGGTCAGGAGTTTTTGGGCAGAACAGCGGCGTGGTGGATACGGCTCTGTTCTGCTGTACCCCTATGAAACGATGGCGATGGTTGGCGGTGGGGGCCGTGCTGCTCGGGCTGCTGCTGGCAGCGGTGGTGTTGCTGGATGCCCTCTCCCGCATTTATATGACCCTAGCGGCGGTGTCGCCGGTGCTGGCCCAAGTCGCCCTGTGGGTCTTTGTTTTGGTGGTGCTGGCCTTAGTGGGGTTGGGGATTTATTCCCTCTGGCCCTTTTTGCGTCCCCGTCGGCGTCGGGTCGCTCCGCCCCCACCCCGCAGCACCACCGAAGCCGCCAGCCTTAACCTAGAAGCCGTGCAGCGTCAGGTGGATCAACTGCAAGATCAGGTGGCACGGCAGGCGATTCTAGACCAAACTCAAGCCCTTCAGGATGCCCTCTACCAGGGCGATTTGACCCTGGCGGTGTTTGGAGTGGGTTCGGCGGGTAAAACGTCGCTGATCAATACTCTGGTTGGCGAAGCGGTCGGAGCCGTGGGCGCAACCCTGGGCACTACGCAAACCGAGCAAACCTACGACTGGCAACTGCCTCAGGTGCCTCGCCGTTTGCGGTTGATCGACACCCCCGGTTTGTCCGAAGTGGGCGTGGCTGGAACCGAACGGGAACAGGCTGCCCGGGCCACCGCTGCCCGAGCGGATTTGATTCTGTTTGTGGTGGATGACGACCTGCGCCAAAGCGAATACGCCATTCTTCAGGATTTACTAACCCTCGGCAAGCGTACGTTAGTCATTCTCAACAAAGCAGATCGCTATCCCCGTCAGGATTTGGAGGCGCTGCTAGACAGGCTACGATCTCGCCTAGTGCCGCCCCTCAATGAAGATGACATCGTGGCCATTGCTGCCCAGCCCCAGCCCTTACCCCAGGTGGGGGGCGGCATGGTGCAGATGCGGCCTAATCTTTTCCCCTTAATGGCCCGTTTGGCGGATGTGTTGCGCCAGGAGGGGGATAGTTTAATTGCCGATAATCTGCTGCTGCAAAGCCAAGCCCTCAGCGACCAAGCCCGCCGCCTGCTGGAGCAACAACGCCAAGCCCAGGCCGACGCGATTATCGACCGCTACCAGTGGCTAGGGGCTGGAGCCATTGCCCTGACGCCCCTGCCGGGATTCGACTTTTTGGCCACCGCCGCCATCAACGCCCAAATGGTGGTAGACCTCAGCCGCGTCTATGGCTGTGAGGTGAGCCTGGAGGAAGGCAAAGCTCTGGCCCTTTCCCTCGCCAAAACCCTGACCGGATTGGGGTTGGTGAAGGGCACGGTGGATTTGCTGTCCTTAGGGCTGCAACTCAATCTAGCGACTGCTGTGGCCGGACGGGCCTTGAAAGGAGCCAGCGGCGCGTACCTTACTCGCATTGCCGGAAAAAGCTTTGTGGAATACTTTCGACAAAACCAAACCTGGGGCGATGGCGGCATAGGGGCGGTGGTGGAAGAGCAGTTTCGGCTCAATCAGCGGGAGGCGCTGTTTAGAGCCTTTGTGCAGGAGGCGACGCAGCGGATTTTGCCCCTGGTTCAGTAGGGAGAAGCAGGGTGGTTTCATACCAGGGAAGAAAAATGAGGATGGGTTGAGAAGTTATTCAGAACGTCAACCCATGACCCTCATAAATCAATTAAAACAAGTCCCAGATCACCGCCATCTCCGGGGACGGCGTCATCCGTTGTGGATGATTCTGATGCTGAGTGTGGTGGGGTTCTTGTGTGACTATCGGGGCTATCGTCCCCTGGCCGACTTCGCGACGTTGTATGTCGACGATCTGCGGGAACGCCTCGGGATAGCCGAGGCCCAACCGATGCCGTCCTACTCGACGTTTCGCCGGACGTCGTTGGCGGTGGACGCCCAGGGGTGGGAGGATGCGTTCAATGCCTGGGCGTTGGCCACGTTACCGTTGGCCAGTGGGTCGTTGATATCGGTGGATGGCAAAAGCCTGCGCTGTACCAGCGTTGGGGGACAGACGGCAGAGCAGAACTTTACGACGATAGTCTCGCTGTATGAACATCATCTGGGGGTGATCCGTCTGCGGCGGATGGAGAATGCCAAGGCCAGTGAGATTCATGTCGCCCAAGCCCTGATGACCGAGGGGTTACCCCAGTTGCCCCCGGCCCAGACCCTCAGCCTGGATGCCTTGCACACCACCGCAACGACCGTTGAAACCATCGTGGCCGCCCATCAGCACTATCGATTACCCGTCAAAGGCAATCGCCCCCAGGCTCAAGCCGCCATTGAGGTCATCGCCACTACCGTCCCTCCGCAGGACAAGGCCACCGCAGGGGATACCTCCCATGGTCGTTCGGTGCAACGACAGGCCCAGATCTTTCCACCCACCCCGGCCTTACAGGCCCAGTGGCCCGGTCTCGCCTGGGTCGGGGTCGTCCACCGCAGCGGCGAACGCGACCAGAACCCCTTTTCCGAAACGGTCGACTACCTCGGCAGTGCCCCGTGGACCGCAACCGACCTCCTCCAGGCCAGTCAACAACATTGGCAAATTGAGAATGGCCTGCACTGGGTCAAAGATGTCACCTTTGAGGAGGACTACCCACCCCGACGAGGGGGCCATGCCCCCGTCACCTGGAGTATTTTCAACACCTTTGCCATTACCCTGGCCCGACGACAAGGCTGGCGAACCGTACCCCAAGCCCTCAGAAATTGGGCTAATCGGATCCATTACGTTTTTTCTTTACTTGTATGAAACCACCCTGCTCTCCCAGGAAGGAGAGGGGGCCGGAGTCGATGATGGGGCTAGCTCTGCGGATTCCTCCTGTAGCCAGCGAATCGAGTTATCGCTTGGCGGCGCAGGAAACAGGTAATAGATTTCCAGGTGACCTGAGCTGTAGCAGGCTTCGACCTCCCTGGGCTTTCGGACGAGGGAGGGTCAGGAGATTCCTTGCAATCACGGCTCCTAGCCACGGTTACGCGCAATGTAAAACCCGTAGCTAAACCAGTCTTGGAATCGCTGGTATAGATCCGCCTCTTGGCGCTCCACCTTGACGAGATCCTCGGCGTCTAATTGACCCGCATGGCGTTGAAGAAAGGCAGGGATTCGATCTTCGGTAGGTTTGTAGTAGTTTTGGATCCAGCTCGTAGATGGAAGCACAAAATAGCCCATCAGATCGTAGCCGCCACGCTCCAGAATAGCGATTTTCTCGGAGGCCGTAGCGATTTCGGGATATTCATGGTGCCAGTACCGTTGGATTTCCTTGGGGGGATCGGGATGTAGCCAGGTGATCTCTGAAACGGCAAGTACGCCACCGGGGCGCAGCAGAGTTTTCCAAGCCTCAATCCCTTTGGCAAAGCCCATGTTATAGATGGCACCTTCCGACCAAATCAGGTCTAAGGATGCCTCGGTAAACGGAAGGGCATCCATCGATGCGGCAAGGGTCTCGACTTGTTCTGAGTACCCTCCTGCGCTGATCCGTTGGGAGAGGATATCGAGAAAATCAGGAAAAAGATCGACGGCAGTAATGTGTGCGTTTTTGAGCTGGCTTGCCAAAACCAAGGTTGACGCGCCTGTACCACAGCCCATATCTGCAACCTGGAGGGCCGCCGAGGTATCCAGTTGAGTGAGGGCAAGAGCTCGTAAGGTATCTTTCTCACTCCCTGGGCCTTGGCGTTCCCCATCACGGTGCAATTCCACCAGCAGGGCGAATAATGCTGCGTCATCCATGGCTTCTCTCAGGCCCTTAAAGGTCAACAAGGGATCAAGTCCCCAGGAATCATGAGGGTCATTCCATTCTATCCATATACAGCTGACGCACCGTTCACCCATCGATGATGGTCAACGGTGCGTCAGCATCCTAGGGCTGTGGGCTATGGACTTACCCCAATATTCGGTTTAGCCGTGAGATTGGGAATCGGGCTGGTAATAGATATTAGACCCGTGATCCGCGACATAGCGGCACTCCCAGAAAGCCCGCCAGAAGCTTGTCCAAATAGACTCGCTGGACTTGCGGTAGTAGCGGCCCATGACCGGCTTGATCGCCTCGGTGGCCGTTTTGAGGTGGTAGTGGGGAATGCCCAAAAAGATGTGGTGGGCCACGTGGGTGCCGATGTGGTGGTGGATGTCGTTGAACAGACCATAGTCGTGGTCGATGGTGGAGACCGCCCCTTTCAAGAAGTTCCAGTCGTCACCACGATACCAGGGCAGTTCAGGGGTGGTGTGGTGCAGCAGGGTGACAAGGTCAAGCCAAACCACAAACACCAGGTAGGGCATCACATAGAACTTGACGATGAAGCCTAGACCAAACTGCACCGTGAGACCCACGAGCAGCGCTACCATGGCCGCACAGCAGAGGGTACTAATCAGCACACCCCGCCGTTCGGAGGGGCGAAAGAGGGGGCTGCTGGGCAAAAAGTGAGACCCTTTGCGACCGGGCGACCGCAGAAAGAGGTACAGCGGATAGGCGAACAGGGCCGCGTAGAACCGTACAAACTTTTGGGCGGCGGGCAGGGTGCGATACTGGGTTTCTGAGAGGGGATACCAGCTTTCGTCGGTGTCGATGTTGCCCGTGTTGGCGTGGTGGGTGCGGTGGCTGATGCGCCAGCCGTGGTAGGGCACCAAAATGGGGGTGTGGGCGAGGTGTCCCACAAGGTTATTGAGCCAGCCCAGTTTGGAGAAGGATCCGTGGCCGCAGTCGTGGCCGACCACAAACAAGGCCCAAAACAGGGTGCCTTGCAAAAACCAAAAGATGGGATAAAACCACCAGGCGTCCAGGGTATAGGCCGCGACGTAGAGAGCCGCAATCAAGCCGATATCCCGTAGGAAATAGGCGATGGATCGCCCTGCGGAGGGTTGAAAACAATAGTCTGGAATGGCGTTTTTTAAGTCTTGAAGGGTGAAGGGTAGGCCCGCATCGGTGGCGCTGTTTCCCTGGGACAACCCTTCCGGGTGACGCTGAAGAGACTCTAATTGCACGAAGGTACCGAATTTAACCGTAAAAAGTAGCGACCCCCATGGCATAACCGACACCAGGGCCTTTACGTATCTTAACCTCTGGCGATCCAAAAAATAGCGTAGACCGCAGGATTTCGAGAGACTTTGAGGGCTTTCCGGCTCCCCGAACCTGTCTGGGAGAGAGGCTGGGGATGAGGGGACTGGGCGATCTCCGAGAGCTAGGACAAACTGGAGGAGGCGATGTTGGCATGGCGACTGTAGCCGTTGGTTTCGGCGGTGACGCGCTCGATATTGAATCGATAGCCCACGTTACGCACGGTTTGAATGATATTGGGTTGGCGTGGATCCACCTCTATTTTCTTGCGCAGGGAAAGAATATGGGTATCCACGGTGCGGGGGTTGTCGATGGCATCGGGCCAAGCACGACGCAGCAAATCGGTGCGGCTGAGGGGCGACCCGGAAGCCTGGGTTAGCACGTAGAGTAGGCTAAATTCCTGGGGGGTGAGGTCAATGTATTCACCCCGAAAATGGACGCGGCGCTGCACCAGATCAATATTGAGATCGCCGTAGGTGAGGGAGGCCGGGGCACTCATCAAGCGACTGCGGCGGGTGAGGGCATCGACTCGGGCCAGAAATTCCTGCATCCCAAAGGGTTTGGTGAGGTAGTCATCGGCTCCAGCCCGCAACCCGGCTACAATATCGGCCTCGGTAGTGCACGCCGAAAGGATTAGAATGAGGGGTTGGCCGTGGCCATGCAACCAGCGACACAGTTCTAGGCCATCCCCATCGGGCAATTGGGAGTCTAGAATCACCAAATTCGGCTGTTTCACTCGGAATAACTCACGGGTTCGCACCATATCGGCGGACTGAAGTACTTTATAGCCAGCCTGCTGAAGGTGCCACCCCAACAGCGACCGCAAATGGGGGTTGCCCTCAATGACGTGAACAGATACAGAGCCCACAGAAATTCGCGATAGACGGCAACTCAGATGAGCCCAACATATCAAAGGCTGATGGTCTTTTTTGTAGCTAGGATTACCCCCAGTTGACTAGGTATTGGGTTGGGGACGGCTCTCGTTGGGGCTAACCTAAACTCCTTTTTCCACGGGACACGGAGACCATCTGCTTAGAAGGTGAGGACGGTGGGCCATGGCTCCAACCCAGGGCGGGAAATAGAGCCTAAAAAAAACGGAAGAACGGCGGAATCACCATCGGGGGAAATTGGCCATAAATCCCCATTTTTCTGCAAAAGGAGGACGATATCACCCAAAAAGCGACTCAGACTACCCGCTACTATTGAAGGTAGCGATAGGCCGACAAACATGATGTCAACCCATGATGGCTATATTCTTGTCCTGGATCCCGAACACCAGGGCGTTCGCATCCACACCATTGAGGCTGAACTGCCCTATTCTGTGTTTGTGGCAAAGTCCCAGGAACAGGCCATGGCACGGCTGAGCCAAGGCAAGCCCAGCTTAATTATTGTGATGGGCAGCCGTGACCAGTCCTGGTCGGAAACCTTGGTGCGACATTTAAGACAACTCTCCCCCGCCGACGAGATGACCATTGTAGCCCTCACCGACTCCGCCAGTCCCCAGTGGAGCGATGATACCGATATTCCCGAGATCGACGGTTTTCTCGTGAAACCCCTCAGCTTGGATATTATTAAATCTCTGGTGGAATCGGCCCAGGCGCGGCAAGCTTGGCAAGAAATCTGAGAGTGCCCCCGTGAAAATACCTGGGCCACTGTTCCGTGGTAGGAAAATTTTCATTTCAGCGCGTACTTTAACGGTTTAAATGAGGAGTCAGCCGCCTGAAATGGGTATGCTTGGAAGAGCTTAAGGACGCCTTGCCATGCTTCCCAAAATCCTGGAAGAACGTCGCATTCAAATATTTAGGTTTTGATTTGGGGGGGCATTGCAAGATGAGTCTCACTACCAAATTGACATCCTCACCGGGGTAAACCCACGGTGATTCCTAAACCTCGCGATCTAGGTTTCTGCTTCATAGCACCTGCCT
>JALQST010000007.1:24157-24431 GCA_023264315.1 Nodosilinea sp. BSH.14 | reverse complement strand
GCGATACCCAAGTTGATGATCACCGCAGCGGGTTGCAGCAAGTCCACCTGATCCAAGACCCGCGAACCGTCCACAATCCAAATGACCTGGTAGTCGGCGGCGGTGAGCATGTCGCAGATGATGCCAGCATTCTCCTCATTGTCCTCCACCAGCACGATTCGCCCCACCACGGGTTCATGAACGGGGGGTTTGGGGGCAGGGGTGCTGCCGTCGCGGCGCTGAAGCGGAATGCGGACGGTAAAGCGCGAACCCACCCCCACCCGAGAGGAAAAAT
>JALQST010000007.1:0-24147 GCA_023264315.1 Nodosilinea sp. BSH.14 | reverse complement strand
ATGGAGTTCGATGAGCTGCTTGGTGAGGGCTAAGCCCAGCCCCGTACCCTGGTATTCGCGGCGACGCACGTTTTCCAACTGTTGAAACTTTTCAAACAGCAGCGGCTGGGCCGACTCTGGAATGCCAATCCCCGTATCGCTGACCTCAAACACGGCCCCCTGTTGTTCTCGCCGCACCCGCAGGGTCACTTTTCCGGCGGTGGGGGTAAACTTCACGGCATTGCTCAGCAGGTTACTCAGGATTTGCCGCACCCGGCGCGGATCAGCCACAAAGCTGTCTTGGTCGGGGGATAGATTGAGATCCAGGACAACATCAAGGTCGTTTTTGGAGGCTTCGGCCCGGAAGGCGTCTACACTTTGGCGACAGAGGGACGTCAAGGAAAAGTCGCGCACCTCCAGCACCGTGCGGCCCGACTCAATTTTGGACATTTCCAGGATGTCGTTGATCACGGATAGGAGATGCTCCCCGCTGGCGTGGATGGTGTTGAGGTAGTCCCGCTGGCGTTCGCTCAGATCTCCCAATGACCAGCGCAGCAGCGTGGCGGACATGCCAATGATGTAGGTGAGGGGGGTGCGTAGTTCGTGGCTCATGGTGGCCAAAAAGTCGCTCTTGGCGCGGTTGGCCGCTTGGGCGGCGGCGAGAGCATCCCGCAAATCCTGGGTGCGCTCAATCACGCAGACCTCTAGGTTTTGGGTCTGTCGCTGAAGCTGTTGGTAGAGCTGGGCCTGGTTGATGGCGATGGACAGGTGCTCGGCAATGTGGCCCAAAAACTCAATTTCCCAGGCCTCCCAGTGGCGCTGGCTGCGGCACTGATGGACAATCACCAGCCCCCAAAGCTGCTGCCCCACCAAAATGGGCACCACCACCTTAGACTTCACCCCCACCTGGGCGAGAAAATTGTGGAGGCAGGGCACCGAAGCATAGGTTTCGCCAATGTCATTCACCACGACGGTTTGCCCAGAGAAATAGCGATCTCGGCAGGGGGGGGAGTGGCTAAAACAAAAATTTTCGGTGTAGTGCAGCACCGAGGGCAGGGTTTCGCTGGCCTTGGCCTCGTAGGTGATATAGCCCCCTTGGCGGTGGGGTTTGGCCACGTCAGTCGCCCCTAGATGCAGGGCATCAGCGCCAGGGTCAGGGGATGGCGAGGGTTTGGCCTTGGGAGCCATCTGGGGGAAAGAGACCGAGAGTGCCTCCGAGGGCAAATCCGAGCTTAGCTCCAAACTTGGATCCGAGTTTGGTTCCGCCTGGTTATCGGATAGAGATTCCGAAAATTGATAGATCAACAGCCGATCCGCCTGGAGGAAATGCCGCACCTCCGAAACCGTGGTTTGCAAAATTACTGACAGATCCAGGCTTTCCTGGATTTTCGTCACCACTTGGTTCAGCAACAAACTGCGCTCAAGCTGGCGATCTAATCGATCCTGGACGGGTTTGCAGGTGAGGGGCGTGGCGGTGGCAAAAAAATTCATCCATGCCAGCATGACCTGGGCCTGGGCAGCAGGATCCGATGGGCCGAGGCATTGCCTTAAATCGGCCAGGTGAGCCCGTTGTTCTGGATCGTCTGAGGCCGTTATCCCATCGGCTAGAAAGGTTTCAATCGCCGAGGGATCCATCACCAGGCGGAGAACAACCCCATCGGGCGGCCCATCCTGGGGGGCGTCAGCCGCTATCGGCTCTGGGATTGGCTCTGCGAGAAACAGTACCGCCAGCGCTGGGGCAAGGAGACCCCAAAATTGAACCCCTGCGTTGGGATCCTGGGGATAGTCTGTTTCCGTGATGAGGGTAAGCTGATGACGCTGGCTATATTGCTCCAGGAACAGCCCCATAGAATCCAGCACTGTTCTGGTAACAATCTGTTGAGCACCATCCGGAAAAAACCTCGACATTCGCTTACTTTGGGGCTGAAATCGCCCATTTTAGGTTTGTTTTCGTGAAAGCTAGCCTGTTATGAAGGGGAGTTTATCGGAATCAATCGACGTCAATATCCTATCGGTGACGGGTGCTAAAAACAGTGAAAAAACTAGATATCTTAATCGTTGATGGCCCTTCTCTGCTGGGGCAAGGGCGGCTGTAGGAGCGTTCTCCTCCCCAGAAATTTGGCAGGAAACGGCAGGGCATAGCCCAGAAATCGTTATTGTCTATAGTAGCTTTGGTCGCGCCTCCTCCCCGGCATCCACCAGAGTTCCTTCAGATTTTGGCCTGTCCTGCCCTCAACCCTGCCCTATGCATCGCTTAGCCGCCACCCCCGGAGGGTGGACTCCTGACACCGACGGCGTGATTTTTGTAGAACAATCCCCCGCCGATTGGGTCTTCCTCACCGCCGCCGATACCGAAATTCAGACCCTCGCCGCCGCCCAAACACGCCTACCCCAGGGCTTTCCAACGTTGCGAGTGGCAAACCTGCTCCAGCTTCAGCAGCAGTTGGCCATCGATACCTATGCCGACACCGTCCTCAATTTCGCCAAGATCATCATCCTGCGAATCCTCGGTGGCCGCGCCTACTGGCCCTACGGATTAGAGGTCGTCCAAGACACCGCCGCCCAAACCGGATCCCACCTGATTGTTTTACCAGGAGATGATCGCCCCGCCCCTGACCTGATTAGCCATTCCACCGTGCCCCTCACCGTCGCCAACCAACTCTGGTGCTACCTCAACGAAGGCGGCGTGGAAAACCTCACCCACGGGCTGCTGTGGCTATGCGACCAGCTTTTGGCCACTCGTTATCAACCCCCAGATCCCCAAGAGATTCCTAAAGTAGGGATATACCCCTTTGCCCTGGACACCCTCACCCCTAGCCCCTCTCCCAGGGGGGAGAGGGGAACCGGAAATCGGTTGCAAAGCTTTCTCTGATGGCTAAGGGAAAGTTGTAGACAGTTTTCAAAATCCCTCTCCCACGGGGAGAGGGATTTAGGGTGAGGGCCACCCGCATCAACGATCTACCCAAGCCCCCGTTGCTCGCTCTTGTGAAACCCTGAACCATGGAAGTTATCCCCGCCATTGATTTGTTGGAAGGCCGTTGTGTGCGTCTGTATCAGGGCGACTATGCCCAGTCGGAGGTGTTTGACGACAACCCGGTGGCGGTGGCGCGGCAGTGGGAGGAACAAGGTGCAACCCGCCTGCATTTGGTGGATTTGGACGGAGCAAAGTCTGGGAAACCAGAGAACTGGCAGGCGATTGAGGCCATCACGCGGGCGGTGAGTATGCCTGTGGAGGTGGGCGGTGGCCTGCGGGATCGAGATCGCGTCAAAGCCCTATTTGACTTGGGGGTGCGCTACGCCATTTTGGGCACGGCGGCGATTGAGAATCCTGATTTGGTGAGCGATCTGAGTGCTGAATATCCTGGACAGATTATCGTCGGCATCGATGCCAAGGACGGCAAAGTAGCCACACGGGGCTGGCTAGATATTTCTGAAGTGGAAGCCGTGGACCTGGCGCAGCAGATGGAGCAACGGGGAGCCGCCGCCGTCATCTACACCGACATTAAGCGCGACGGCACCCTCAAAGGCCCCAATATGGATGCCCTACGGACAATGGCTGAGGCGGTGACGATGCCCGTGATTGCCTCCGGCGGGGTGGGTGCCCTGCGGGATTTGCTGTCTCTGTTGGCGCTGGAACCCGTGGGTGTGAAGGGTGTAATTGTCGGTCGCGCCATCTATACCGGGGATGTGAATTTAAAGGAAGCCATCCGGGCGGTGGGGGATGGCCGCTGGCAGGATGTGCCGCCAAACCTGGGTGATACGGCTTGGGGTTAACGCCCCTGTCCGGCAGGATTGACCTGGGTGCAGGCTTAACATTTCTTAAAGTTTCGTCACCTATCCAAAGCGTCAGTGGGAAAATCCCTGGCTAAGGTGAGATTTTTCTGGCAGGTGACAGCTAGGATACTTACCCTATAAGCAACGGCTTGCTATCCTCAGGCCAAGTTTGCCTCCGTAGCTGCCTAACAACGGCTCACTGACTACCCAGGTCATCCCCTACCCAGGTCATCCCGTGTTTGAGTATCTGCCTCCCCTCAACGACCACAACCTGCCCTACCCCGACACCATTCACCCCATCGTGGTTCACTTTGTGATTGCGATGGCCCTGTTTGCCTTTGTGTGCGACGTGGTGGGCACGATCACCAAAAATCCCCGCTACTACGAGGTGAGCTGGTGGAACATGGCCTTTGCCACGGTGTCCATCTTCATTGCGGTCATCTTCGGCCAAGTTGAAGCAGGTTTGGCCATGCCCTACGTGTCTTCGGCGGAATCGACCCTCAACCTGCATACCATTTTGGGCTGGGGGCTGTCGGGCATCATCGCCGCCATTACGGGCTGGCGCTACGTGCTGCGGAATAATGATCCCAAATCTTTGCCTATCGCTTATTTAGGCGTGGGCGGATTATTGACCGGGCTGGTGCTGGTGCAGACCTACCTGGGCGACAAACTGGTGTGGATCTACGGCCTCCATACCGTGGAAGTGGTGGAAGCGATTCGTGACGGAGTGCTGTAATGAATCCCGATTTGATTGACCAGATCGCCAGCCAACTGGGGCCAAATGGCTTGCCCTACGTGGTGCCCATTCATCCCAACTTGGTACACCTAACGCTGGGGCTGTTCATTGTCTCCATCAGCTTCGATATTGTGGGGGCGCTGTTCCCGCTGGAGAAGCGGGTGTTCAAGTTTTTGGCAATTCCGGCCAGTTCCTCCAATTTTTATGATGTGGGCTGGTTCAACATGGTGGCAGCGGCGGTGATTACCTTCCCCACGGTAGCGGCGGGTTTTTACGAAATGCTGTTGGCTCAACCCCCCAGCGATGGTGTCAGCGCCTGGGGGCTAGCAAGCCTGGAAACCATGCTGTGGCACGGGGTCGGCGGCGTGCTGCTGCTGGCACTGATTACCGGAATGGCCATTTGGCGAGGCTTCCAGCGCTACGGGTGGCGGAAAGATCGGGCGCGGCAGGTACAGTGGTCGTACCTGATGGCGGGGCTGGGCATTTTTGTGTTGATGTTTGCCCACGGCACCCTAGGGGCACAACTCGCCGCCGAATTTGGTGTCCACATCAGCGCAGATCGTCTCCTCAGAGCCGGAGAAGACTTAACGATTTTGAATGTGATTCCTCACCAGATCCCAGGGCTCTAATGTGGGATCAACCAAAATCCTTCGCGAGTGGCCTCAGAACCCTGGGATCTCATCCACGAATCATTTCAAACCCTTCACTGCTTCCCTTTCCCTAAGCTTTCTTCGACTATACCTTCCTCCTGTTGCTTCTCACCTTCTCTATGAACTTTCGCCTGATTCTCAAACTCGCCGCTGTGGCTGGAATCTTCACCCCCATCAGCCTTTGGGTTGGGCAGTTGTCCTATTCCTGGATGCCGGAACCCGCCAGTGCCGAAGCCCTGCTGGTGGATAACTTGTTTAGCTTTCTCACCACCCTGGGCACCTTCATTTTTCTGGGCGTCACCGGAACGCTGTTGTACTCGGTGCTGTTTCAGCGGGCGGGCAAGTACGACGAAAGCGACGGCCCTCCGATTGAAGGCAACCTGACGCTGGAGATTGTCTGGACGGCGATTCCCCTGCTGCTGGTGGTGTGGATTGCAGGCTACAGCTACAAGATCTACGACGAAATGGGCATCCTCGGCCCCATGGAGCACATGCACAGGGGAGAGGCCATCGCCGCCCCCCTGGTCACCCAGGCATCGCCGGAAACGGAACCCATTGAAGTCCACGCCCGCCAGTGGGTATGGGAGTTTTACTATCCCGAAGCAGGCGTCACCAGCACCGAGATGCACCTGCCCAACAACACTCGCGCCAAACTGGCCCTCACCTCCGAGGATGTGCTCCACGGTTTCTATGTGCCCGCCTTTCGGGTGAAGCAGGACGTCATCCCCGGCAGCAAGATTGATTTTGAATTCACCCCCATCCGCGAGGGCACCTATCGCCTGCGCGACTCGCAGTACAGCGGCACCTACTTCGCCGCTATGCAGGCCAACGTGGTGGTGGAATCCCCCGAAGCCTACCAGCGCTGGCTAAAGGAAGCCGCCGCCAACCCGCCCCAGCCCGGTCTCAACCCCTCCTACGACGAGTACCAGGTGAAGGTAGAAAACCGCGAAAACCGCCCCGGATGGAAGACCGTTCTCCCCGCCCCCGCGCCCCTAGTGAACTATGTGGGATCTTAGGGTGAAAGGGAAGAGATCAACCGCAAGACATCAGACCTAAGGACATCTATAAATGACGAACCTCTCCATAGACGCCCTTGCCCCGAATCGCCAGGAACCCAGCCCCGGTGAGCCGGAGAACTGGTGGCGCTTTTTCACCTTCAGCACCGACCACAAGGTGATTGGCATTCAGTACATCGTCACCGCCTTTGTGTTTTTCCTGATTGGCGGCTTTCTGGCGATGGTGATTCGCGGCGAGTTGATCACCCCCGAAGCCGACCTGGTGGATCGTACCGTCTACAACGCCCTGTTCACCATGCACGGCACCATCATGCTGTTCATGTGGACGTTTCCGGTGCTGAATGGCTTGGCCAACTACCTGGTGCCCCTGCAAATTGGGGCGCGGGACATGGCCTTCCCCCGGCTGAATGCAGTGGCCTTTTGGATGGTGCCCCTGTTTGGGGTGATTTTGATGGCCAGCTTTTTGGTGCCCGGTGGGCCGTCCCAGTCAGGCTGGTGGGCCTATCCTCCGGTGAGTCTTCAGAATCCGACGGGCAACCTAATCAACGGCCAATTTTTGTGGATTTTGGCGGTGGCCCTGTCCGGGATTTCCAGCATTCTAGGGGCGGTGAACATCGTCACCACCATCATTCGGATGCGGGCACCGGGGATGACCTTCTTCAAAATGCCCGTGTTTTGCTGGACGGTGGCGGCGGCGCAAACCATTCAGCTTTTCGGTCTGCCAGCCCTAACGGCGGGGGCGGTGATGCTGCTGTTTGACCTCACGGTGGGCACCAGCTTTTTTAATCCCGAAACTGGCGGCGACCCGGTGCTCTATCAGCACTTTTTCTGGTTCTACTCCCACCCGGCGGTGTATGTGATTATTCTGCCCGTGTTTGGGGTGTTCTCGGAGCTGTTCCCGGTCTATGCCCGCAAGCCGCTGTTTGGCTACCACTTTGTGGCGATATCGAGCTTTGTGATTACGGGGCTGAGCGCGATTGTTTGGGTACACCACATGTTTGCCAGCGGCACACCGGGCTGGATGCGGATGCTGTTTATGGCCAGCACCATGCTGATCTCGGTGCCCACGGGGGTAAAGATCTTCGCTTGGGTCGCCACCATTTGGGGCGGTAAAATCAAGCTCACCACGCCCATGCTCTTTGCCCTGGGCGGCTTGGACAACTTCCTGTTCGCAGGCATTACCGGGATTATGCTGGCCTCGGTTCCCTTCGATATCCACGTCAACAACACCTACTTTGTGGTGGGTCACTTCCACTACGTGATCTACGGCGCAGCGGTGATGGGCATCTACGCCGCCATCTACCACTGGTTCCCCAAAATGACGGGGCGGATGTATTACGAAGGCTTGGGCAAACTGCACTTTGTGCTGACGTTTATTGGTGTGAACCTCAATTTTCTGCCCATGCACCCCGCTGGTCTGATGGGGATGCCCCGTCGCGTCGCCTCCTACGATCCAGAGTTTGCCTTTTGGAACGTGTTGGCCAGCCTGGGCGGATTTTTGCTGGGGGTGTCTACCCTGCCCTTTTTGCTCAACATGATTAGCGCCTGGGTGCAGGGCGACAAAGCCCCCGCCAACCCCTGGCGCGCCATCGGCCTAGAGTGGCTGGTGGCCTCGCCACCCCCCCACGAAAATTTCGACGAAATCCCCACCATTATCGCCGAACCCTATGGCTACGGCAAAAACGAACCCCTCACCGCCCAACAGGCGGCCTTGCAGCAACTCGCGTCTACGGAGGTGGCCTAAATGAGTTCCATCAACCTCGATTCCACGGTGAACACTGCCGCTGAAGCCAGCCACGCCCACCACGAAGAGGGAGAGCACCGCCTGGTCGGGTTCATCATCTTTCTGTTGTCGGAAAGCGTGATTTTCCTCAGTTTCTTTGTGGGCTATGCCGTCTACAAGACTACCGCCCTCGACTGGCTTCCCCCCGGTGTAGAAGGGTTAGAGGTGCGCGAGCCGCTGATTAACACCATCGTCCTGGTGTCCAGCAGCCTCGTCATCTACATCGCCGAACGCTACCTGAAAAAAGAAAACCTCTGGGGCTTCCGCGCCTTTTGGCTGCTCACCATGGCCATGGGCAGCTTCTTCCTCTACGGTCAAGCGGTGGAATGGTCGGGCCTCAACTTTGGCTTCACCGACGGCCTCTATGGCGGCATGTTCTACCTGCTCACCGGATTCCACGGGTTGCATGTTCTTACCGGAGTCCTCCTTCAGGCGATCATGCTGGGCCGATCCTTCATCCCCGGCAACTACGACAACGGCGAAGTGGGGGTGATCGCCACCTCCCTGTTCTGGCACTTTGTGGATGTGATCTGGATTGTGCTGTTTATCCTCATCTACGCCTGGCAGTAGGTGGTAATTGTCCTGTTATGGGGCTAGGGCTTGACTGGGTGGTGTGGTTAGGATTTCATGGCGGTGGCCTCAAACTGGGACAGGTAGTGATCGAGGCGTTGGCGGGTTTGGTCGGTGGTGAGGGACTGCGTCCAGTATTCCACCATGGTGTGGCCAAAGGCCCAGGCGGCCCGATCTGGTGGGCTATTGTGTTCCAGCAGCAGGGGCCACGGGGAAAGAAGATCCAGCATTACGCCAGCGGGAGCCACCACTTTATAGAGGTCGTAGGCGAGTTGGAGTTTGCCAATCACCACGGGCAATTGTTCGATGGGGATTTGATCGGCTAGCAGGTAGGCCAGGGTGGGCGTGCCGGTGGTGAGCGTGGCTAAAAACTGGAGGACGGGACTTTTGAGGAAGGCTGTGAGTCCTTGGGTGGTGCTCATTTGCAGGCGGTAGCGATCAATCAATCGAGCAGCGGCGATCACCTTGGCGTCTCGATCCCGCAAAAATCGGGCCAACCGGAGTTCCTGGGTGGGGTCAATCTGTTCCAGTAGGGCTGTGGCTAGGGCTGCAACATTCCAGGCAGATCGGCCACTGATCGGGTCGTAGGTGACGAGGGGGAGCACCCGGTTGCAGAGGTCGCCCAGTTGGGTTTGGCGATACTGGGTGGCTTCGCGAATCGACACATCCTTAGGCCGATTTCCCCACTGCCAGTCGTAGGGAGGATCCCATTCTCGCAGGGGCCGCAGCCGATCCACCTGGGTGACAATGGCGATGGTGCCTAGGTCGGGCACGGCGGCCCGCATGTCTTGGATCAGGTCGGCATCCATTTGAAGGGCGGGATCCAGGGCAGGCGTGATCAGCAGGAGTAAGTCTGCTTGATGGACACAGTCGATCAACGCCTCCCGGTAGTCCTCCCGATCAGCCTGCTCATAGCCGGGGGAATCCCACAGGGTGAGGGTTTCGCCGCTGTCGGCTTGCCAGTGGTAGGTGCGGATGGCGTCGGTGCTGGGCAAGACATCTACTTCGGCCAAATCCGCCTCGAAGAGGGTGTTGATGACGCTGCTTTTGCCCGCGCCGGTGCGTCCCACCAGCAGCAAATTTAGGGGTTTTTGGGTCAGGGCACCGGCGGGTTCTGCCTGGTCGAGGATGTCTTGCAGGGTTTGGGTCTTGCCCTGGGGTAGGCTCGGCGCTTGGTCTGCTGGCAGGGGCATCTCCGGGAGTTGACCACCGTAGAGCGCCACCGCTTGACGGTAGAGGTTCCGCAGGGTCGCCTCCCGCAGCAAAATACTGAGGTTGCCCAAGAGCTGTTGGTTGGCCATGGCGCTAGCAGGTTGGCTGAGGGTGCGGGCGGCGGCGGCGGCGGGGTTGAGGAACCATTGCGCCCAACCCCAGGCTCGCCAGAGTTTCCCAGCGACGGGCTCGAACTTGCGGTAGACCTCGTAGCCCTGCACCGCTTGCCCCACCGTGACCTGACCGAGGACGGGGGATAGCTGATTCATCCAGCGATCCATATCGTCCACGGTGCCTCGCAGGAGCCCGTAGGCATCGGGGACATAGATATTCAGCAGGGGATACTTGACCTCTGGGTGATAGATGTTGGCGACCATGGCCACAACCTCCTGGCACCGCCCCCAAAAGCGAGTCCCATCTTCCCAAATCGGCGGATCCGTTTGGGCTTCCTCCAAAATGCGCACTAAAGCGGCTTCAGCCTCGGAACCTATCCCGGACTCGGGGGTAGCCGTATGGGTTGCGGTGGCCAGATCCTGCTCTGCCTGCTTCAGGGCTTCAACCATGGGCTGTCGGAGGGGGGTGAGCCAGCGGGCCAGCAGCCATCGCCAACCGACGAGCACCACCGCGACAATGCCCCAAATCCAGTTCACTCCCCAGGCATGAATTTGAATTCCGGCGGCAGCCACCAGAAACCCCACAAGGGCCAAGGGAGGGATCGCCAACATCACCCACTGCCATGGCTGAAGTTTGATCATCGCTGGGCGTCCTTCGGTGTCAACCGGCATGAATGTCGGTTCTATGATAGAGCCTGCCCTTGGGGGATGAGGGCCGAACCGCTATACCCCTGGGAATAGGAGGTGAGCAGCGGCTTTCACCTGTTCAAAGGGGTGGTTGAGGGGGGGCAGGGCGGGGAGGCGCACGATGGTTTGTTGGGGGAAGGGAAGGGCGGGCAAGTCTTGGCCCGATTCGTAGCGGTTATGGACGATGTAGCGTTGGGCAATGCCCATGGTGGTGAGGGTTTGGTTGAGGCGCTGGGCTTCGGCCAGGATGGCGGACTGGTTTTGCACTACGCCGATGAATTCGGTATGGGTGGGGTCTTTGAGCTTCGCCTGAGCGGCAATGACGCGCTGGCGTAGGGTGCGCAGACGGCCCATAAATTCCACCCGCCCCACCACGTCTTGGTACTTAATCCACAGCTTAAAGATCCAGCCTAACCAGTCGCCCATGGCGGTGGGCATGGCCAGGAACCGCAGTAGATGTCCCGTGGGCGCGGTATCCAGGACAATCAACCGTTGTTCGTTGCGCTCTAGCAAGTCCATTACCGTGATCAGCGATAGCATTTCGTCAATGCCGGGGAGCGCCTGGGAGACAATTTGCCGCCATGCCTCCGGGCCATAGGCCAGTTGTAGTCCGGCCATATTGCCGTCGTCGCCGCCGAGGATGTCCGCGGCTTGCAGCGGCACCCACAGCACTGGATGCCCCGCCGCCAGGGGCCGAAATTGATCCAACACCTGGGCCTGCACCGAGTTTACCTGGCCGTCCTCGAGGATCACCCGGTTGATGGCTAGCCCTCCTAGGGGAATCTGCAATCGCCCGAGGGCCTCGATGAACCGCTGGTTCTCCAGGAAGCTCATGGGTTCAGGAATGCCCACCACCCAGCAGGCGGTGCGCTCCGGATCTTGAATCAGCCTCCGACCCGTTTGTAAATCTCGCCGCATGTCCTCAATGAACCCGTCGGCCTCGTCGGGCTGGTATTGGCCGGAGAGGGTTTGAGTCAGGTAGCGGTGCTTTTCCTGGAACTGATCCAGCGACGCCAGCAGGGTATCTAAAAAATCCATCAGGGCAAAGAGCGACAGGGTGTGGCCGCTGGGGGCCATATCCACCACGACCCGGTCGGCCTCGTGGTCGCGCAAGATTCGCTGAATTTCCAGCAGCGCCATCAGTTCGTCTAGCCCGGGCCAACCCATTTCCCAAAAGGGGCCGAGGTCTTCCCCTGCCACAAAGCTGCCCCGCTCCACCAGCAGCTCCAAAATGCCGCCATACTGCGCCCGAAAGTCCGTCAGGAGTTGCTCCGCATCCAGCGCCCGCACCCGCACATTGGGCACATCGGTCAGGGCCGTGGGGGTATTGTCCACGGGCACTTGCAGCACATCCCCCAGAGAATGGGCTGGATCCGTAGACAGCAGCATGATGATTTCCTGCGGTCGTTGCGGCCCCAACTGCCGCGCCAAACCGCAGGAAAGGGTGGTTTTGCCCACCCCTCCCTTGCCGCTGACCATAAATAACCGATGGGAAGTAGACAGAAGCATCGCCGCTAGCTTATTGCAAAGGGCTACCTACAGGATGCCCTTTGCCCTGGGGTGAGGGCCACCCCAGCAAGAAACTTAATTTGGTCCAGGGTAATTTGCCCCAGGGCTTCCTGGCGTTCGTCTTGCAAACGTCTTCTCACAAACGTTGCCTCACAGAAACCGGAGCATAACAAAGAGACTGATCACTACCAGTTGGGCGGACATCACGGGTAAGCCGTAGCGCAAAAATTCGTGGAAGGTGATGGTTTTTCCGTGTTGTTCCGCGATGCCAGCGGCCACAATGTTGGAGGAGGCTCCGACTAGGGTGCCATTGCCGCCGAGGGTAGCCCCAAACATCATGGCGACAAATAGCGGCAAAATCTCTGGCGAGACTTGACCGGCAAAATCGGTCGCAAGAATTTCTGGCCCTGCTAAGTTGACGTTGACGAGGTATTCCTTCATTAAAGGCACCATGGCGGCCACCAGGGGAATGTTCGGAATCAAGCTGGAGAGAATCCCAGTCATTACCAGCAGCACCAGGGTGCCTAGGGCAATATTTTTCCCGATGGCTAGGGCGAGTAAACCCGACGCCGCACTGATGATTCCGGTTTCTTGTAAACCGCCAATTAACACAAACACGCTCATAAAAAAGATGAGGGTGCTCCAGTCAATGTCGCGCAGAATGTTTTGGACGGTATCGATACCGCTGTGGTGGGTGAGCAAAAGACAAAGGGCGGCACCGAGGAGGGCAATGGCAGGGGGCGAAATGGGCACCGGAAGCTGATCGCCGACCACAAACAGGATTAGCACCAAGGCCACTACCAAACTGCCTAGGGCCAACATGCGAGGATGGTTGACGACAGGATGGGGCAGTTGGTTCAAGCTAGACAACCGTTTACGCCAAATATCGGGGAACAAAATAGGTAATAAAGCCACAATGACCCCAATCGCAATCACGCCGCCTAGACTGAGTTTCACGAGATAGTCTGTAAAGCTCATGTTGATGGCATCGCCCACGATAAAGGTAGCTGGATCACCTACCAAGGTTAGCAATCCGGCACTGTTGGCCACAAACACCATCAAAATTAACAAAGGCACCACATTGACATTAATATCCTGGGCGATGGGGGGCAGCAGCGGTGCTAACAGCATCACCGTGGTGGCGTTGGGCAATAGGGCACAAATCGGGGCGGTAATTGTGACAATACTTAACAATAGTCGCTTCCCTTCTCCCTTGGCCAGTACCACGATTTGGGTAGCTAAATAGTCGAAAATTTTGGTGGGTTCAAAGGATCTCACTATCACCATCACGCCAAAAAATAGGGCTAGGGTGGCATGGCCTCGGCTAATGTATTGAATCGCCTGATCCAGGGTGAGGATATGGAGAAAAACTAGCAGCATGGCCCCCAAAAAGGCGGCGATGGTGAGATGCATTTTCTCCGTGGCAATCAGGGCTATCACGCCGAAAAAAATTACCGAAGCGGCGATTCCAGATAAAGCGTCCATCGGTGGTCTCCTGGTGTGAGGATCGAAAAAATATCCCCTGGATGGACAAAATCCCCAGGGGTATGCGTGGGTGGAGAACTACGGACAGCGTGAAAAAAGCTTCCAGAACGTTCCCTCAGGGCCGACGGAGTTAGCTGACGGGCTAGGGGTGAGAGATCCCCTTCTCTGGCAAATAGACTTGCCCTAAGATTCGCCCCAAAAATTGGTTCCTCCGCTCTAGCCAATGGGCCAGATTAAGCCATTGAAATTGTGAGTTATCCTAACATGTTCAACCCATCGCAGCAATGCCATTGCTCAATCCCCGCTTCATCTTAAGTGGATTTCTAGGGGAGGCGTCGGATTGGCGAGAAGGCGTTTTTTCGGTGGAGATTGAGCTGTCCTAGGGGATCACCCTCCGGTAAAATTTGGGAATGCCTGAAACACCGACTATGCCCCAAATCCCCGTCCAGTCCTGGCAGCGGCCCCTTGGCCAAGGCTGGGATCAACACTACATCGTCCGCTACGCCAGTAATTTAGACGACGGCCCCTGGCATGGGGCACCGCTGGGGGGCTTTGGGGCCGGGTGCATCGGGCGTTCACCCAGGGGAGATTTCAACCTCTGGCACATCGACGGCGGCGAGCATGTGTTTCAGACCTTCCCTGGCTGTCAGTTCAGCGTGTTTGAATCGGGCGGTGGGCAAACCCAAGCCTATGCCCTGAGTACGGAACCGCCTCAGGATGGGACGCTTTCGACCTGGAGATGGTACCCCGCTTCAACGGCGGGACGCTCCACCGGGACATACCACGCCCTCTATCCCCGCAGTTGGTACCGCTACGAAAACATCTTTAAGGCGGAAATTACCTGCGAACAGTTTTCGCCCATCTGGGCCAACAACTACCAAGAAGCCAGCTACCCCGTGGCGGTGTTTGAGTGGACGGCCCACAACCCCACGGATCAACCCCTCACCCTCTGCGTGATGGTGAGCTGGCAGAACATGGTGAGCTGGTTCACCAATACGCAAAAATCCCCCGACGTGTTGCAGCGGGACGATGGCAGCCCCTACTACGACTATGTTCCCGCCCTGGGCCAAAGCCAGGGCAACTACACGCAGTTGATTTCTACTGACGGCCTCAAGGGTTGCCTGATGAGCGGCGACTGGCAACGGCTGCGGGAACCCCAGGAAGGGGACGGTCAGTGGTGCATCGCCACGCTGGATAACCCGGATATTGAAATTTCCTACGACCTGCGCTGGAATCCGGCTGGGGATGGGGCTGACCTATGGGCGGCCTGGGCCAAACTGGGCCGATTGATGAACCTGCTGGATACGACGGCAGCGGGTGAAAACGAGCAAGTCGGCTGTGCCCTGGCCCTGCGGTTTACCCTGCAACCGGGGGAAACGCGGCAGTTCCCCATCGTTCTGGCCTGGGATTTGCCCGTGACGGAGTTTGCCGAGGGCGTCAGCGCCTACCGTCGCTATACGGACTTTTTTGGGCGGGACGGTCGCAATGCCAGAGCGATTGCCCATACAGCACTGACGAATTACCGGAACTGGCAGCAACAAATCACCACCTGGCAGCAGCCGATTCTGGATCGGCCCGACCTGCCCGACTGGTTCGAAATGGCCCTGTTCAACGAACTCTACGACCTCACCAGCGGCGGCACCCTGTGGAGCGCGGCGACGGAGGCCGACCCCGTGGGCCAGTTTGCGGTGCTGGAATGCATCGACTACCGCTGGTACGAAAGCCTAGATGTGCGGCTCTACGGCGGTTTCGCCACCCTGCTGCTGTGGCCAGAGTTGGAAAAATCTATCCTCCGCGCCTTTGCCCAGGCCATCCCCACCCAAGACGACCGACGGCGGATCATCGGCTATTACCTGACGATGGGTTTGGAAAGCCCCCTGGCTCAGCGCAAAACCAAGGGAGCCACCCCCCACGACCTCGGTGCCCCCAACGAGCAGCCCTGGGTGCAAACCAACTACACCAGCTACCAAGACTGCAACCTCTGGAAAGACCTCGGCAGCGACTTTGTACTTCAGGTCTATCGCGCCTTTGTGTTCACCGGAGGTACCGACCTGGACTTCCTACAAACCTGCTGGCCTGCGGTGGTGGAAACCCTGCAATACCTCAAACATTTCGACCGAGACAGCGACGGCATCCCCGAAAACGAGGGTGCCCCCGACCAAACCTTCGACGACTGGCGGCTCAAGGGTCTCAGCGCCTACTGCGGTGGGCTGTGGCTGGCGGCCCTAGAAGCGGCCTTGGCCATGGGTAAACTGTTGTCCGAAAACAACCTCGCCCCCGGCACCACCCCGATTTTGCTGACCCAGTACCAGCGCTGGCTGGAGAGCGGCTTCAACGCCTATCACCCTAAACTGTGGAACGGCCGCTACTACCGCCTCGATCTGGGCAGCGGTTCCGATGTGGTGATGGCCGACCAGCTTTGTGGCCAGTTTATGGCGCGGCTGCTGAACCTGCCGGACTTGGTGGAGGAAGCCTGTATTCAGTCCGCCCTAGAAGCCATCTACGAAGCTTGCTTCGTCAACTTTAACCAGGTGGCCCAAATCCAGGAACGCCCCCAGGCCCAGAAGTTCGAGGGTGCCCAGGTGGGAAACTTCAGTGCCGCTACCCTAAATCAACCCATCGGAGCCGCCAACGGCGTTCTGCCCGACGGCACCCCCGAAGACCCCGACAGCACCCATCAACAGGAAGTGTGGACGGGGATTAACTTTGGCCTCGCTGCCTTCTATGCCCAGATGGGCCATCCCGACAAAGCCATGGCCATGACCGAAGCCGTCGTCCGCCAAATCTACGACTACGGCCTGCAATTCCGCACCCCGGAGGCGATCACCGCCCTGGGCACCTATCGCGCCTGCCACTACATGCGGCCCCTGGCGATTTGGGGCCTGTATGCGCTGCTGCCTCGTTAGCCCCCGGAGGTGACAGCATCAGGTCAGACGCTTGCAGGCGTAGCGTCTGATCGCAATGTCTGGCCCCAGAGCCTTGGCCCCAATTGAGTAATCTTCGTAACATTTTAGGGCTGCCGACGACGGGCAGAGAATGATAAACTATGGGCCTAGGCGAAGCTGTCTGGCTTCGTTAGGTTCTCCAATGTCCCGCACGAGAGTCTGTGTGGATCCGCTTAGAGAATGTCTAAAGGGCGTTTCTGGAGCAGATGGGCTAGGACGTCTCTGTGACAGCAGCGTTAGGTGAGTACCAATCAGCATGACCATGGCGTGTCAGCAATTCATAGCTAACGCTTGCGGCTTTGTGCCCTGGAGAACTGTTTGTTGTGGTGTGATGTCTAAGATGGTCTGATATAAGGTTTTGCGGCGAGATAACGGATGGGCTAACGGGTTTTCCGTGGCATGACCCCCTCGGTCAACCAAGCCCGCTTTGCTGATTTCAGTCCTAAAATTGCATGGATTCTGCCAGTCAACCTGACACCCCCCCGGGGGAACCTCCCAGTATTTTCTCCAATCTGCTCGGTATCGTCATTGCCTTGATGACCTTGACCTTGCCGATGGCGGCGATCGCCTACTTTTCGTCGTCCCAGGGGCTTCCGCCCCCTGACTCTGTGTCACCACCGTCAGAGCTAGACCGATAAATCCCCTGGTCAACCAGCGGGACAAACCGTCAGCAGGCGAGAAACCGTGTCGCGACCTACCGCTGGTCTACGGATTGATCCCCAGAAAATGGCTCATGGCCTGCCAGATATCGTCTTCGGCATCGCGGAGGGTGTGATCGCTGGCGAGTTCCAGCAGCGTCACCCAGGGGCGATGGGCCGCATAGGCACGGCTGGCGTCGATGGCGATTACCTCATCGGCTAGGCCGTGGCAAATCAGGGTGGGGGTTTCGGCCTGAAGTTGGGCCTCGTCATAGCCCAGAAGATCCGTGACAAAGCGATAGTGCAGGGGCCGTTCTCCTGAGTCGCCATAGTGATAGATCTGCCGCACCCCTTGGCGTTGCCATTCCGCTAGGGCCGCTTCCCCCAACCGGGGCAACCACTGCGCCGCAAACTGCAAGGCCGGAGCCAGCAGCACCAGCTTTTGGATGTGGGGCTGAAGATCGGGCTGTTCGGCCAACCAAGCCGCTGTCAGCCCCCCAAAACTCGATCCAATAATCACCGTGGGCTGGGGCTGGGCCAAGATCAGATCCCGGGCCTGCTGAAGTTGGCGGCTGAGGGTGAGGGTGGCAAAGTCATCTTGGTTGAGGTCGGGAAGGGTGAGGGACAGGCCCAACGCCTCGAACCGCGCCCTAAAGACCTGGGCCTTGTAGGACTGGGGGCTGGAGGTAAAGCCATGGAGATAGAGATAGTAAACCATTAGGCTAGGGGACGAGCAAACCATGTACATGTAGCCAAGGGACGTTGGCGACTGAGTTGATGATCCATGAAGTGATCAACTTCGTTGAACCAAAAATCTAGAATCGTCGATTGGCACGCCTTAGCCAGTAAGTGCTGTAATACCTCAATATCTTTAGCATTTAAGGTGTTGTAGGCGGCTAACTCGCAGTATTGTCTCACATCTGCCACAATGGAGGCATAGGTGGAATAATCGACCTCCTGTTCCCCCATAAACATCCGGGGAATCCCTACGATTTGATATTTATCTTCGGAATCAGAAAATGATTTGACTTTGCCGTAGTCTAGCCAAAAATAATCACGATATCTATCCTGAACATCGCGTAGTCTATCCAAGAAGTAATGGTGCAGTAGAGTGGATTTTTTCAGCACATCAAGCTGATGGTACTGTCTTCGTAGGGTGCTTAATGAAGCCCATTCTAAATCAGCGGAATCAATGCTGAATAAAATGGGATGTTCTTCATCTAAAGCAGAATGACCTACATCTTTTCGCCAGGGCATTCCCTTCATCCAGCAAGCCACTAAGATGTCAAAATAGTTCAAATCAAAAGCGTGGTCTTGCTTGGCACTCAAGTACATTTCCAAACAAGCAACATCCACTGCTAAGAGATTGCGATCAATGTCCTTTTTAAAGTCCAACAGTGGCATTTGTTCATCGTCTGATGTAAGGTCTAGACTATTGAGAAGATGCTCTAAACAAGCCTGTCTGACCCAAGCAGAGTAGGTTTTTAGGGCCACATTATCGTTGCTGGGACGAGTAGTTGGGTCTTCAAAATAGCGATGTCCCCTTTCCAAGATGGCTTGAATGACATCGTCAATGTCCGGAGGAATATCATCATCACCTGTGATCTGGTTGCTGATCCGTCTTGCAAAGGCCGTAATAGAGCGATGAAGTGGATTGCCAAAGGAGTTTTCTGGGCTCAGAAAAGCTAGTCCGTCGCACTCTTCTAAGGATGGATCAATCGTAGTAAAGAGTTTACTCACCTGGTGAATAATATGACGCACTACCTCTCCCCGCGTCCAATGACTTTCTGAGGCTAGGGCAACGGTGGACTTGGGCAAATTCTCAGACAGTAATTGCAGCGCCTTATCAACGGCAGCGGCTTCGCCGTCGGTATTGGCCTTGAGATCCTGAGCCTGTTGTTGAAGCTGATCCAGAAAATTATCCAGGAATTGACGATTGGCTTTTCCCTCAAGCTTGAGGGAATTTTGGGGTGTGGGGTTGGATTCTGGCAGCATTTCTGGCGCAAGATAGGCCCGAGTTAGTGCTATACGCCCCTCTCCTGGGGGCATTTGGGCCAACTCTTGGAGTAACTCTGCTTGTAGGCGGTGGGCTTTGCCGCGTCGGTTGCCTTCAATTCCGGCTTTTTTATAGATTTCTCCAAGGCACTGCACACAGGCATTCACTGAAATGCCTAGGTCTTCGGCAATGTCTCGATTGCTCTGCCCCTCTCCAAACTTGCGAACTAACACCGCTTCTTGCTCCCCCGTTAGCCCCCACAGACGGGACTTGTGCAGCAGAAATTCCTTCGTTAGTTCCATTACCACAATCCATTGACGTACTACTACAGGGAAAGTGAAGCACCCCCTTGAGACCAGAAGCCAAAGACTAGACGGCACAAAATCTGGGCACTTTCACCCAACATTGGCACACCCGAGGCAGGCAGGTGTGGCCAAGTTCCGACATCTTAAGTTATCGATGATGTCATTTATATCACTTTTGATACCAACATCGTCGATAACGCTGCGTTTTCCGGGGCATGTTCCAGGGCTGTCCTAGGGAAGACATAGTCAACTATGATATCGAATCGCCCTCAAAAAAACACACTCATTTGCCAAGGATAACAGTCGTCATCGTGCCCGTCAGCCCGTTGATCTGAGTGGTCATCCCAGGACAGGAATCCTTGACCTTGGCCAGCATTACCACCGCGCAAGGATCGTTGACAAGGCTCCATGCCCCTAGCTTCGACTCCGCACCGCTGCGCCAAAGTGCCATAAAGGCATAAAATCATTAAATTCAAGCAAATACATAAGGCGGTATTGACATCTAAGGACATGTAGTGCATTCTTTGATTAAGGGCCTTAAGGCAAGTGAAGCACCTAGAGTCAATTACCCATTTCGAGAGTATGATTCCTATCTGGAAGGGTTCCTGCTTAATGGGTTTCGGCTCTAGCGCAGCGGACTTATTTGACTCAAGCGTTGTCCAATTAACCTGCCGCCCTGCGCGAATTGCGATAGTTCCTCACTGGGAGAAAAGCCCATGAATGTAGCGAAATGGAGACCGTTCCCACAGCTTAATGATGATTATCATGCCTTAATGCCTGTCTATGAGTCAGGCATTAATCGCACTGACTACGATAGCCTGGGTCGAAGCGATCTGTCCATGTTGCCTAAGATCGCTACGGTAGTGGAGGTACGTACCCCGAATCAAGAATGGTTAGTGAAGTGCCATGGAAGCTTCTGGCGAGCCCGATCCCGTCGTAACCATTTGGTTTTGGCCATTGGTGACGATGTTAAGGTCGTTAACTGTCAAGGTAATGTCCTCATTGTTGAGGAACACCTGCCTCAGATTCGCGAGCTGCCCTTCGCTCGGTCATAATGCCTTATCCAATCTATTTGGGGCATTAACGCCGGGAAGTTTTTGCACTTAAATGTCCTAAGTGCCGATAGTATCAGCCAAGACGGTCTGTATTGTTTGTTTATCCCTTGTTCTCTCAACCATGAGGCTCTCTCACCATGTACATCGATCCCCTCGACAGTTCCAAACTCCTCCGAAAAATTGACGATAGGCACGTTATTGACGGCTTTGGTAATCGCTTTGAGCTTATTCCCAGGGAGCCGCGAGATGGGCCTGGATGGCCTTTGGTCATTGTCTGGCTACTGGCTGGCGCACTCTTTATCTAAAACACTGGTGCTGCAATCGACCCAGCTCATCTGATAAAAACAGACCCCAAGGGTTCGTGATAGGAGATCGCTGATCCGCCTGTTCACCCTTGGGGTTTGTGTTATTTGGCAATAGGGGAGCCCTAATTAGTGGGCAACTCCGTTGGTAAGGAGTCGCTCACAGAGGCTTTACTGGCGGCGGTTCACCAACATGATGTAGTACAGCAGGTTGAGGAAGGCATAGAAGGCGGTGGCCACGTAGGTGAGAGCAGCGGCACTGAGGACGGCCTTCGCGCCCTTATTTTCCTCCCCTTGGAGAATGCCGAGGTCATCAATCAGGCGTAGGGCACGACCGGAGGCATCAAATTCTACGGGCAGGGTGACAACGTGGAACAGTAGGACGGCGGCGAAGAAGAAAATGCCAACCCAGGCGAGATTGAGCAGGTTGAAAATTAGCCCCGCCATAATGAGTAAGGGGCCAAGACGGGATCCCAGGTTTACCGCAGGCACCAGGGCCGCCCGGAGATTCATGAATTTGTAGCCTTCTACATCTTGCAGAACGTGGCCGCATTCATGGGCTGCTACCGCCGCTGCCGCCAGGGAGGTGGAGTTGTAGATCCCCTCGGACAGGCGTACGGCCTTGGCACTGGGGTCGTAGTGGTCTGTAAGTTCGCCAGCAATGGGCTCGATGCGAATGCCGCTGACGCCTTTTTTCATCAAGATGGTTTGGGCAACTTGGGCTCCGGTCATGCCCATGGTGGACTGAACCTGGGAATAGCGGCGATAGGTGCCCTTGACCTTGCTTTGGGCCAAGAACATCAGGGCCATGCCGGGAATCATCAGGAGCAAGTAGATAGGGTCGAAAAACATAGTGGCGCTCGGAACGGGGATATGGGCTGGGATCGGCTGGCCCGGTCGCAAAGGCCCAAGCCAGAGGGAATTTACTAAAAATCATACCAGCCTCCTCTCCTCGCAGTGGGGCGGTCGCATCGCCCCTGGAGGGCGGTTAATCCGCCCTTTACGGTAGCCTTCAAGACACCCCTTACAATGAATGCGGCGCAGCATTGCGGTTGCGTTGCTGTGCAGAGGGTTATGTCTGATCGTCTCAAACGTTTTCGCTACGCCGAACGCACCATCGAGGAAAACTATTATCACTCCCGTCGCCACCTGACCCGGGGACTGGTGGCCCTAGGGGTGATTTTGTGTACGGGTGCACTTTGGTACAAGTATGTGGAGGGCTGGCACTGGATTGATGCCATCTATATGTCGGTGATTACCCTGACCACAGTAGGCTTTGGGGAAACCAACCCGCTGACGGCGCGAGGGCCGGCTGTTTACCATGGTGTTCCTGCTGACCGGGGTGGGGGTGATTGCCTACATTCTCAACAACTTTACCGAGTCCATTGTGCAGGGGCACTTGCAGGCGGGTCTGCGATTACACAAACGACGGAGATTTATGGAATCCCTCACCAACCACTATATTATTTGCGGGTTTGGACGCACCGGACGCCAAATCGCCATGGAATTTACGGCGGAAAAGGTGCCCTTTATTGTGGTGGATTCCGACGACGCCTCCATTCAACTGGCCCAAAGTTTCAATTATGTGACCTTCCAGGGCGACGCCACCGAAGACAAGGTATTGCTGCAAGTGGGGATTGAACGGGCACGTTGCCTGGTGGCTGCCCTGCCCTCCGATGCTGAAAATCTCTATACGGTGCTATCGGCCAAGACCCTGGCCCCCACCATTCGCACCATTGCCCGCGCTAGCAGTGAGGAGGCCATCCAAAAAATGGAGCGGGGCGGAGCGGATGTGGTGGTCTCGCCCTATATTAGCGGCGGCAAACGCATGGCCGCAGCGGCCCTGCGGCCCCAGGTGGTGGATTTCATCGATGGCATCCTCACCGGATCCGCTCGCACCGTTTATGTGGAGGAATTTCTCCTGACTCCCACCACGTGCCCCATCATCGGTTGCAGCCTAGGCGAGGCCCAACTCGGGAAAAAATCCGGGGCGCTGATTTTGGCTATCCGCCGCGCCGACAACAACCTGATTGTTGGCCCCAGCGCCGATACCCTGCTTTGTCCGGGGGACTTGGTGATCAGCATGGGAGCCACCGAACAACTGCGCCGCCTTAGTCAAATTCTCAGCCCTCTGAAGCCCTGAAGCTCTGGCCCTATCTGCCCTGGCTCAACGCAAAAATCCCAGGGCTCGGTAAGAACCCTGGGATTTAACCTCTCAGCGGGCCATTATGACCTAGGCAATGGAAGCCATCCGCACGTCGCTGGTGGCTAGGAGGTGCTGGAGTTCGTCGGCATCGACGGTTTCCTTATCCACCAGCATCCGGGCTAGTTGGTCGAGGATGTGGCGGTTGCTGACCAGCACGTCCTTGGCGCGACGGTAGGCTTCGTCCACCAGGGAACGCACTTCGGAGTCGATGGTGGCGGCGGTTTCTTCGGAGAAATCCCGCTCGGCGGCAATGTCGCGGCCCAGGAACATATTGCCCTGCTGACGACCGAGGGCCACGGGGCCGAGCTTGTCGCTCATGCCGAAGCGCGTCACCATTTGGCGAGCCACCCGGGCCACCTGTTGCAGGTCGTTAGACGCCCCGGTGGTGACTTCCGCATCGCCGAAGATGATTTCTTCAGCGATGCGGCCACCGAGGGCCACAGCCATCTGGTTTTGCAGGTAGGAACGGGAGTAGAGACCCGACTCTAGGCGATCTTCACTGGGGGTAAACCAGGTGAGACCACCGGCGCGACCACGGGGAATGATGCTGATCTTCTGCACGGGGTCGTAGTCCGGCATCAGGGCACCGACGAGGGCGTGGCCCGCTTCGTGGTAGGCCACCAGTTCCTTGCGACGCTCGCTCATGACGCGGTCTTTCTTTTCGGGGCCAGCCAGCACCCGGTCGATGGCGTCGTTCACCTCGTCCATGGAGATTTCGGTGAGATTGCGGCGGGCGGCGAGGATGGCGGCCTCGTTCAGCAGGTTCGACAGGTCGGCCCCGGTGAAGCCCGGAGTACGACGGGCGATCTTTTGCAGATCGACATCCTTGGAGAAGGTCTTGCCGCGAGCGTGGACGTTGAGGATTTCCAGGCGTCCGGCATAGTCGGGCCGATCCACTACCACCTGACGGTCGAAGCGACCGGGGCGCAGCAGGGCCGCATCCAGCACGTCGGGGCGGTTGGTGGCGGCGATGATGATGATGCCCGTGTTGCCCTCAAAGCCGTCCATTTCGGTCAGCAATTGGTTGAGGGTTTGTTCGCGCTCGTCGTTGCCGCCGCCGAGACCTGCGCCCCGCTGACGACCCACAGCGTCGATTTCATCGATGAATACGATACAGGGCGCATTGGCCTTGGCCTGTTCAAACAGGTCGCGGACGCGGGAGGCACCGACCCCTACGAACATTTCT
>JALQST010000079.1 GCA_023264315.1 Nodosilinea sp. BSH.14 | reverse complement strand
CAAAAAAACGAGTCAGACCTCACCCCCAGCCCCTCTCCTCGTAGGAGAGGGGAGCTGGAACTGCCTCGAAGGCCATCTCCCGAAGGGAGAGGGATTTTGGGTGAGGTTCAGTTCACGGTTCAAGAGGGTGGGTTTGGGATCTACTGAACCTAGGCGCGGGCGGCAATCCGGGCGGTTTGTAGGCTTTCGGCCAGTTTGCGAACTACGGCCACCATGGCCAGGGGGTTATCCAGCTTGTTGACGGCGGAACCCACGCCCACGCCAGCGGCTCCGGCGGCGATGGCCATGGGAGCGGTCACGTCAGATAGGCCGGAGGCACAGAGCACGGGCACAGACACGGCACGGGAGATTTCGTCGGCTGCTGCCAGGGTGGGAGTCGCTTTTTCGATCAGGCCCAGGGTGCCGGGGTGGGTGGGCTGGCTGCTGGTGCCGCCTTCAGTTTGGATGATGTCGGCTCCAGCGGCCACGAGGGCTTCAGCCAGGGCCACCTGCTCATCTAGGGCTAGGATGTGGGGTACGGTGACGGAGAGGGTAATTTCCGGCAGCAGGGCACGGGTGCGGCGGGTGAGGTCGAGCACTTCGGGGGCCTCGAAGCGACGACCCTGGGCGTAGAAGGCATCGAAATTACCGATTTCGATCAGATCTGCCCCAGCGGCCACGGGGGCTAGGAATGCCGTGGGATCAACCGCCGAAACACAGATGGACAGGTCGGTCGCCGCCTTGGCCAAGCGCACCAGTTCCGCATCAGCCGCGATGTCTACGAAGGTGGCCCCGCCTTGGTCAGCCGCCTTCACGATGTCCACCACATGGGCGGCGTTGACGTTGGTGAGGCCGCTGATGATCTTGAGGGCGGTTTGGTTGGCCAAAGCCTGTTGTAGGTCAGAACGCATAGGATTTCTCTCAAACGCTAAAGTCAGTCTCAGTTGTTTACCAAGTCTTCATAGCCCTCACCCCCAGCCCCCCTCCCAGAAGGGAGAGGGGGGCCGAAAAGCCGCTCAAAGTCCCTCTCTTATTTTGGGAGAGGGATTTAGGGTGAGGGCCAAGGCTTTACACAAAAGTACGTTGGTGTGTCACTGAGTCTGCCCCATTGTCGCATTGTCGGCTGTACTGTGGGGAACCTTATTCACAGCGTTATTCACAGCGTTCGCCGTCGGTGGTAAAGGCCAGGGGGTAGGCGGGATCAAGGGGAGAACCAATGTCCGTGGCCCGGAAGCCGTAGCCCGTGACGAGGTGATAGGTCTGAATCGGGCGACCAAAGCGCTGAATGGTGAGGGTTTGGGGTGATCCCGTGCGTTCAAACATCGCCAGGTGGGCGGGACAAATGGGGTGCCAGTCTTCCCCTAGCAGCACGGCATCTCGTCCGTCCAGGGCGTCAACGTTGTACCAAAAGTCGGTTTGATCCATGCGGCCCGAAATGGCGAGGACTTCCGGGTTATTCAACTGGTAGGCCAACGCCCCAGCGGACCGGTAATCGGTCGTCAACAGTAACGGATTATCTAGGGTTTTGGCCTGGGTGGTGACGGCGGCGGCGATCTGATCCCAGCCAAAGAGGGCGGCACTGTCGTTATCTGCTGGGCCAAAGAATGCGGTGATGGGAATGATCGTGTAGTGGAAGGTCAACACCGCCACGGCAAACAGTCCTAACCCTTGGGCGGCGATCATCTGGCGAGGATGGCGCAGGGGGAATGAGCCATCCTGCCGGTAAAACCGATCTGCCAGCAGGGGAAACAGCAGCGGGTAGGCCAGGATGTTCCAGTAATACAGGGCCACGGAAACCAAGGAGAGGGCGACGAAAGCCCCCGTCGAAAGGACAAAAATCCACCCCGCCACCACGGGGTAGAGGGAAGGCCGCACAAAGTTTTGATTCACCTGTCGCCAGCGCTGCCCCAAGCGCCAAATTCCCCAGGACTGAATGGGGCCAAGGATGAGGGCGCAAAGCAGCAAAAAGACCAGCGGTTGTAGCAGATTCAAGGTGAATCCGCCCGTGGTGCGCTCGCCATAGAACTGAAAGGAGGCAAACCCCTGCTGCCAGTTCCAAGCCAAGATAGGGGATAGGGTGAAAAGGGTGATTCCTAGGGCGAGGTACAGTCGGGAATCCAAAAACAACCGTCGCAAAGACCGCTGGGATAACAGCGTCGCCAAAAAGCCCAGTCCCACAAACACCGCATTGTATTTGCTGAGTCCGGCTAGTCCTAGAAACAGGGCGGATCGGTAGAGGTAGCGGGATTTTCCGTCACTATCGACCCGGTAGGCATCCCCAAACCGGACAAAATCAAAGCTGCTGAGGACGGCCAAGGTGACGAGCCAGTGGTCGTGCCACGCCATCGCCAGGAACAGGAAAAATAGTGGCGACGCGGCCAATAGCAGAATCATTAGCCACAGCCGATCTCCGCCATCGTCGCCATAGAGATAGCGGCCAATCCGGTAAAGGGTGACGGCCAAAATCCCGTTGCTAACCCCGTTTGACAACCGCAGCACCCAGGTAGATCGTCCGAATAGGGTGGCGAAAAATCCCTGCATCCAAGCGTGGAAGGGGGGGTGATCGTAGTAGGAAAAGCCGGGATGTTGACCCCAAAGCCAGTAGTAGGCTTCGTCGGGGTTGGGGAAGGCCCAGCCCCAAAACCACAGCCGCACCGCCAAAAAGGCCAGCAAAAACCATCGTCCCCAGCGCCACACGGGAGATTGAAAGAGAGGACGCAACGGAAGCAGAAGACCGTTCATCCAAACCGAAACGGAGCGCAGGGAAGCCATGGTGGGGAATCCTCTAGGGACTGGGATCATCGCTACCGAGGCGTACCAGGTCATCAGCCCCGTCCGCTAATGCAGGGGGAGCCCCCTGGAGGGATCGATGCATGGCAGCAATCACCGCATCGGGCACCTGGCGCTGGCGCTGACGGTTCCGTTCTAGGGCCAACGAGAGGGGCACATCCATCCAAACCAGTAGAATCGGGCCGAACCCCACCTGGCGGGCGGCGCTGATGGCTTCACGACGGTGACGACGGCGGACGTTGGTGGCGTCGTAGATCAGGCCCGCCACGGTGTCCTGGTTGATGGCTTCAAGACCTTGCTGCCACTCGGTTTGGACACAGGCCCACACCTGTCGCCAGTCGCCCTGGATGGCGGTATCCCCATAGATCTGCTCCCGGCAGTCGTCGGTGGAAACGGATCGGTAATCGGGATGCGCCCTGAGAAACTGGGCCACCCAGGTTGATTTGCCACTCCCCGGTAGCCCCACCATTATCAATAACGGCACGGATTCCCTCGGAATGAGGCGCAGAACATCATCGACTGAGGAGGCCACCTCGCCCCGTTAGATGATCATGCCGTCGGGAATGGTGGCATTTTTCAGCACCACCACGATGCCGCTGCGGATGTAAAATCCGAGGTCTTCCCGTTCTGCTTCTTGAACGTTTTCTTTGTTGACGATCTGCACGTTGCGGCCAATGCGGGCGTTTTTATCGATGATGGCGCGGCGAATTACCGAGCCTTCCCCAATGCCCATGGGCACCTTGCTGCGGGTGAGGTGCTGACTGCTTTCGGACAGGGGTTCGTAGTAGTCGGCCCCCATCAGCAGCGAGTCTTCAACCACGCAGTTGGCATTGATACGCTGGCGCAGACCAATCACGGAATGGTGCACCCGGCAGTTCCTGAGAATGCAGCCCTCGGCGATGCTGGATTCGGTGATGTGGCAGTCTTGGAGCTTGTTGGGGGGCAGGTAGCGGGAACGGGTGTAGATGGGGGCATCTTCGTGGTAAAAGCTGAAGGGCGGCTGGGGCTGCATGGTGAGCGCCAGGTTGGCATCGTAGAAGGCTTCAATGGTGCCGATGTCTTCCCAGTAGCCGTCGAATAGGTAGGCTTGAACGTTGTGATCCCGTGCCGAAGCGGGGATGATTTCCTTGCCAAAGTCGGTTTGATCCAAGCTCTTACGCAGGAGGTCGATCAGCACTTCCTTCTTGAAGACGTAGATCCCCATGGAGGCAATGAAGGGCTGTTCCTGGGCCTGGTCGGGGGTGAGGCCGAGGACGGTGGTGTCTACCTTCATGCGATCCAGGGCATCGCCCTTGGGTTTTTCGCTGAAGTCCACCACGCGCCCGGTGCCGTCGATTTTCATCAGGCCAAATTCCGAGGCTTGCTTGTACCCCATGGGCACTACCGACAGGGTGATATCGGCATTGGTGGCCCGGTGGCGTTCCACAAACAGGCTGTAGTCCATGCGGTAGAGGTGATCCCCAGACAGAATTAGGAAATCATCCACATTCCAGGTCTCAAACAGCCAGAGGTATTTCCGTACCGCGTCTGCGGTGCCCTGGAACCAACTGGGGCTATCGGAGGTTTGTTGCGCGGCCAACACCTCCACAAATCCTTCCGTGAAGTGGGAAAACTGGTAGGCCCGCGAAATGTGGCGATTCAGTGAGGCGGAGTTGAACTGGGTGAGAACGTAAATCTTATGAATTTCGGAGTTAATGCAGTTACTCACCGGAATGTCAATGAGACGATACTTCCCGGCCAGAGAGACTGCTGGCTTTGCCCGAAACTTGGTTAATGGATATAACCGGGTGCCGGCACCCCCGCCCAAAATGATCGCCAATACTGATTTCACGGTTCTCCCTCGTTGATCCCCACAGGTTTCCTTAGTTTGCACATCTACAGTTTGGGACGGCGGGTACACCTTGACAAGGGGGATCGTAGAAGATTGTGGCCAATTGTGACCTAGCCCACATCCCATGACAGGTTTGAGGGGGATTTCTCTCCCGGGGGCGCGTTCAAGGGCAGGCGGTTTCATCCATAGCCTACCTATGCCCTCAAAACGATGCCGTCCAAAATAGCCCATGAATTGAGATGAGCGATGGATGGGCCTAGATGTAATGTTTCGTTAAGCTATGGGAAACGGCTATTCTCCTTGCAGTTGTCATGACCTCTTCTACCGCTTCCTCTACCCCCACCTGGAAAATCAACCTACTCTACGACGGCGATTGTCCCCTCTGCCTCTGGGAGGTGGAGGCCCTGAAACGCAAGGACAAGGGCCGGGGGCTGGTGAAATTTACCAACATTGCCGATCAAGACTATGCGGCGGCAGACAACGGCGGCGTGGACTACGCAACGGCCATGGGGCGCATCCATGCGGTGCTGGCGGATGGCACAGTCATCAACAATGTGGAAGTCTTCCGCCAGGTGTATCGGGTGCTGGGGGTGGGCTGGCTCTATGCGCCCACGGGCTGGCCCATCCTTGGCCCCCTGGTGGATTGGGTCTATGGCCTCTGGGCGCAGTGGCGCTTGGCCATTACGGGCCGACCCAGCCTAGACACTCTGCTGGCCCAGCGGGCGTCCCGGGCGGCGGCCTGCGGGGAGCGCTGCCGGGTGGACTAGCCTATAATGTAAACAGATGTAATGTTTCTGAGACTGCCATGGCCTCCGTAGATTTGGATCAGATTGCGGCCAACCTGCAAAGCCCAAACTCTAAAGACCGAATGCTGGCCCTGGCTTCGTTGCGGGATGTGCCAGCGGCCCAGGCGGCTCCGCTGATTCGGCAAGTCCTCGATGACGACAACATGCAAATCCGCTCCATGGCCGTCTTTGCCCTCGGGATTAAGCCCGATGAGCAATCCTTGGATATTCTGATTAACCTGCTTACCTCCGACCCCGACTACGGCATCCGCGCCGACGCCGCCGGAGCCCTAGGCTACCTAGAAGACCCCCGTGCCTTTGAAACCCTCGTCCGCGCCTTTTACGAAGATACCGACTGGCTGGTGCGCTTTAGTGCCGCCGTGTCCCTGGGCAATTTGAAAGACCCCCGCGCCCACGATGTCCTGATGCAAGCCCTCCAGAGCGATCAGGAGGTGATGCAACAGGCCGCCATTGCCGCCGTGGGGGAAATTGGCGATGTGGCCGCCGTGGAGGAAATCCTCAAGTTTGCCCAATCTCCAGATTGGTTGGTGCGTCAGCGCTTGGCCGAAGCCCTGGGCCACCTGCCCAGCCCCAAAACCGAAGCGGCCCTGCGCTACCTCGAAAAAGACGCCCATTTTCAAGTGGCCGAAGCGGCCCGAATTTCCATGGGTCGGCTTCAGTCGATGGTTGCCGTCGATCAACCCTGAGCCTGAGGCGATAGGCGGGCGGGATAGCTCCGCAACCGGGCCTGAAGGCTCGGCTGATCTAGGTTTTCGGCGAACCATTGGCCAGGGCTACTGGTTTGGCAAGCCCAAACCAGTAGCCCTGGCCAAGGTCACAGCCCAGCTTTCGCAGGGTGTCCACATCGGCCTCGGTTTCGATGCCCTCGGCGATGGCGGTGAAGTCGAGCTGGTGGGACAGGGTGATCATGGTTTCGACAATTTTGTAGTGGTGGTGGCTGGCCTGCATTTGGCTGACGAAGGATCGGTCGATTTTCAGGTGGTTGATGGGGAATTGGTAGAGGTAGCTGGGGGAAGCGCAGTCGGTCCCAAAGTCGTCGATGCTGAGGTCGATGGAACGCTGACGCAGGGCATGGAGGACGGCTAGGGTGGCCTGGACGTCATCGACCAGCATACTCTCCGTGATTTCTAGAACCAGGGATTGGGGGGGATGGCCGGTGTGGGCAAGGATTTCGTCAATGTGGGTCAGCAGGCTGGGGCTATGGAGCTGCATCGCCGCCAGGTTAACGCTGATCGTGAGGGTTTGAGCTAGGGGATGGCGGTCTTGCCAGGTGCGCAACTGCCGACAGGCGGTTTCCATCAGGTGGTAGCTTAGGGACACAATCAACACCTTAAAGCGATCCACATCTCAAAACAGGACGGCAAACCGATATTGGCGATGGCGACGGGCTCGGTGCAGGGCCACCTCTAGCCGATCCTGCAATAGCTTGTGGTTGGGCAACCCCGTGAGGCTGTCATGGAGGGCATTGTGCTGCAACTGCTTGCGCATCCGCATGGTTTCCGTCACATCGCGGGAGGCGGTTTGCAGATGGAGTACCGCTCCGTTGTCGTCGAAGATGGGCCGTACCAGGGTTTCGAACCAGACATAGTGCCCCAGTTTATGGCGCATCCGGTAGGCGGCTTTGCTGGATTCCCCCGAAAGCCAGGAAGACTGGCCCGCCTGGCAGCAGGTGGGGACATCGCTGGGATAAACCCAGTCGCAGAGTTTTGTTCCCAGCCAATCGGTGGGTTGATAGCCCAAGATCCACTCCACCGAGGGACTGACGTAGAGATAGGTGCTGTCGATGGCTTGAAGACAAACTAAATCGGTCATATTCTCAGCCATCAGCCGAAATAGGACAGACTGCTGCTGAATTTCCCCGTTGGCCACCTCGAGATCCGCCTTGGATTGTTGGAGGTCTTGCACCATGGTGGCAATGCGTTCTGCCATGGTGTTAAAGGTGATTACGAGGTCTTCGAGTTCGTTCAAGCGGCTGGGGGGTAGGTGTTGGTGCAGTTCCCCCTGGGCGATGGCCTGGGCCGCCCGCCGCACCCCAGCCATGGGCTGGGCAATCCAGTGGCTAGTCACAAGGCCCAACCCCAGGGCAATGGCAAAGGCCATGAGACACAGCAGGGCTGTGTAGCGGCGGGAGTCTTCGATGGTGGCCATAAAATCCTGCTCTGGCACCACCACCACAATCAACCAGTCCAGCCCCACGTCATCCCGAAAGGGCTGCACCTCCAAAAACTGTCGTTGCTGATCGAGGTGAAACTCAAACTGTCCGGGCTGCCGAACGTCCGCCAAATAACCGTTGTATTGGCGCAGCAAAAATTGACTGCTAGCCTGAATCAGCGGATCCTGGCTAGTGACGGAATAGATCGGCTGGGGGCGGTTCTTGACCATCACAAAGGGGTCGGGCAGGGTGGAACTGGCCACAATTAGCCCCTTGTGGTCTCGGATGAACGCCTGCCCATGATCGCTAATGTCCATGGCGGTCAGAAAGTCGCTCATCCGAGATAGGAAAAAGTTATTGCCCAGCACCCCGATCAGTTGGCCATCGGCGTCATAGACGGGCTGCGAGGTGGGCAGCGCCAGCACCGGATAGGCATGGTAGGCAAAAACCTCGCCCCATACGGGTTCCCCCGCCCGGAGGGCCGCTAGGTACCAGGGGCGCGTTTGGGTTTGCCATCCTGGCGTGGTGTGGTGAACCGCCTGAGGAATTCCCCCAGGGTCTACCAGGGCAAACTGAATGTCATCCCCGAGGGATGGCCCCCCGCGCATCCATTGGTGGGCACCGGGGCCAAGGTTGCTATGGCCCACAAATTCCCCATTGCACATGGCCAAAAAAGACGGAGTCCACCGTCGGAAACTGATGGGACTGCTGCAAAAAATGCTGGAAGAGATCCTCCGGGTCGTTGGGGTCGATCTGCCCAAGCTGCATCGCATCTGCATTGAGATGGTTGACCAAGGGCGGTGTGGCCAAAAACGACTGAAGTTTCTGCTCGATGTGGTGGGAGACGGATCCCCGCAGTTGGCTGGCCACATTGTTAATGGCCTGTTCCCCGTGGCGCATGGACAGCCACCCCGTGATCGTCACCGCCGCTGTGATTTGCACCACAAAGGGAACAACCAGGGCCAACCGCAGCGGACAATGGCGTAGGGTATGGGATAACGAGAACCGAGGCCGACCACTAACCATGTATTCATGGGTTACAGAGGGATGGCCTTAGTGTGCCTAAAGTTTGTTGCAAAACTAATATCGCGACATCACCTGTAACATCTCTTCGTGAATCTTGTCATGGATTTCCCCTGATCCTCTCTCGAAACCCTTGATCCCCATCGCCACCTAGCCCGGTGGGATTTGCTCGCCGCTGGGGGTGGTGCCGGGGGGAGTGCCACGGCTGGGCTGGGTTGGGCTGGTGTCCTCGGGCGTGGCCTCCATTGGGCTGTCCATCTGGCCCTCCACGTTTTCCAGGGGACCGACGGGATTCGCCTCGGAGTTGGCAGGGTTGCTTTCTGTCTCCGGTGCATTACCAGGGGAGACCGCCCGCCCCACAGGGGCCAGGGGCTGATTCATCTCTCGGTGAACCGTCTCGGTGATGCGACGAATCAACTCGCTAGCGCGGCCATCATTGTTGGGCCGCTGCACCATGATAGAAAGCGCATAGCGGTTGCCGTTGGGCGTATCCACTAGGGCCACATCCCCTAGGGCTGAGGCAATATCCCCAGTTTTGTTGGCCACTAGGGATCCATCTGTGAGGTTGTAGGCAATGAGGCTCCGGTTCTCCGTGCGCTGCATGATACTCAACAGTCGCTCCCGGGATCGACGGCTGAGCACATCTCCCTGATCCACCAGCACCATCAACAGAGCCAAGTCGCGGCTGCTGACGGTGTTCGTACCCTCCAAATCGGGCAAGGGGTTGCGCAATACCGTAGCGTCTAGCCCCCAGGTGGCGAACTGCTGGTTGAGGGCTTCCTGCCCCCCCAGGGCTTCGATCATCATATTGGTGGCCGTGTTGTCGCTGTGGATGATCATGCGGGTGGCCACGTCTAGGGCGGTGTATTCGCTACCCACGGCGTCGTTGATCATGTTACCTGAACCGCCCACTCTGTGGTGTTCTTGCAGCATGATGGACTGGTTTAGGGCCAAATTCCCCGCATCCACCTGCTGCAAAAAGGCCACCAGGATGGGCACCTTGATGGTACTGGCGGCGGCCACCGCCGGGGTGCCGTTGAGATCCACATAGCGACCGGAATCAATATCAAAGGCATAGACGGCTGGGGTGAGCCCTGGGGTGAGGGTGGCCAGTTGCTCAAGCTGGGCCTTCAGCCGGGTGATCTCGCTACTGGGCTGAAGGGCGGCAACGCTAACGGCCCCTTGGCCGGGAATGGCATTGGCGTTTCCTCGGCGAGTATCGGTAGCCGTGGTCGTGTCGCCGCTGGTTGAGACGACATTACTGGGGCTGAACACCGAGAGCAGCGTCCCGGCGATGGCCGCAACCCCAATGCCCAAAATGGCTAGTCGCAGGGTATAGAGGGCCAGTGGGGGCAACTTAGCCAGCCGCCGCTGGGGGGAGAATCGCCGCTGGCGGGTGCCACTGTCCTCCGGGTTGGGGGGAATCGCGAGGGCGGCCAGTCCGGCGGTGGTGGCCGCTACCACCGCCGCCATGCCAGTGGTCAGCGCCGTGGTTTGTCGTCGCCCCTCCCGGTGACGATGGCGATCCGGGCTGTGATCTCGAGGTCGAGTCCGTAGGGGTGTCACGGTGTTGGAATCGGAGGACGGGGCCGGTGGGCGGCTGGATCC
>JALQST010000078.1 GCA_023264315.1 Nodosilinea sp. BSH.14 | reverse complement strand
TGGCGAACCCGTCTATGAATACACCATTGCCCAGGGCATGGAGGATGGCTATCTCGCCGCCTGCCAGATCCGCCTGAGCCGGGTGAACCTGGACGATACGGGCATTACCAAGGAAGACATTTTGGCACGGGGGGCCACGGATGCCAGAACCGGACGACCCATTACCGCCGAAGAACTGGAGGAACTCTACGCCGACCGCAGCTTTGAAAATCGGGTGATGCTGCCGGATCGCGTCTTCGCCATGACCCAAGATCTCTTTCAATACCTGCTAGAAACCGGGGGGCCAGAACAAAAAACCATCCTCTTTTGTGTGCGCGACACCCATGCCGATCAGGTGGCAACCGAATTCAACAACCGCTATGCCCGCTGGTGTCAAGACAACGACCTCACCCCCTGCGAAACCTACGCCTTCAAATGCACGGCGGCATCGGGGCGCATCACCAAAGAGGATGACAGTCCGGGTTCCCTAGCCAGTGGGAATACCGGGAAACAACTCTTGAGCAATTTCAAGGGCAGCCAGCGCAATTACTTTATCGCCACCACCGTAGACCTGCTGACGACGGGGGTGGATGTGCCAGCCTGCGGAATGTGGTGTTTTTTAAGTACATGAATTCGCCGATTAGCTTCTATCAAATGGTGGGCCGAGGCACCCGCATCGACGAAGGCACTGAAAAGCTGATGTTTTAGCTGTATGACTACACCAACGCCACCCGCCTGCTGGGCCAAGATTTCATCACCAAACCCGCGCCGCCCTCCCCCAGGGCCGGAGACACCCCCGGCACCTACGACCCCACAGGCGACACTCCCGAAACCTCGCCGCCGCTGATCATTCGGGTGGAAGGGTTTGAGGTGGAAATTCGCAACGATGGCATCCGCATTCCGGTCTACATCAATGGGCGGGATGTGATGGTAACGGTGGAGCAGTATGAAGCCATGCTGGCCGAACGCCTGCGAGAAACCGTGCCCACCGCCGATGAGTTTTTGGCCCGCTGGGTGGTGCCCGACGACCGCCAAACCCTGATCAATCGCCTGCACGATGGCAGTCTATCCACATCGGCGCTGCGGCGCATTCGCGAGATGGAAGACTATGATTTGTATGACCTCCTGGCTGAGTTGGGCTATGGTTTGCCCCCCAAAACCCGCATGGGCCGGGTACAGATGTTTTATCAACGACAAAATCTCTGGTTTAATGAAATGCCACCCCCAGCCGCCAACACCCTGCGGGCGGTGGTGGCCCAATTTGCCAGCGGCGGCACCGATAGCCTAGAAAGCCGAGAACTGTTTCGGGTGCCCTCGGTGGTGAAAACCGGAGGGGTGAAGTCGCTACGGCTGCTAGGGCAACCGCCAGAGGTGTTGATGGACATGAAGCGGAAGTTGTTTGCGGCATGATGATGGTTGAAGGGAAAAAGGAAAAAGAGAAAAAGGGAAAGGCGTTGCCGGATGGTTGGCGTTGGGTGACGTTGGGGGATATTACTGAAGTCAATCCCCGCAGATCGAGCGACTTAAATCAATCAGACGAAGTGCTGACAACTTTCGTTCCAATGCCTGCTGTTGATGCTTTGTCAGGAACTATTGATCAGGCAGAAATAAAACCTTTTGGAACTGTCAAAAAAGGCTATACATACTTTGAAGAAAATGATGTCTTGTTTGCCAAAATTACTCCCTGTATGGAAAATGGCAAACACGCAATTGCTAGAAACTTACTGAATAAATTTGGTTTTGGAACGACAGAGTTTCATGTTATCCGTCCATCGCAATCTATTACACCAGAATGGATACACTTTTTTGTTAGACAGCCTCAAATTTTACAAGATGCAACAGCTTATTTTACGGGATCTGTTGGCCAACAACGTGTTCCCAAGGAATTCTTAGAAAATTTACTAATTCCCCTGCCGCCGATTGAAGAACAGAGGCGCATTGTTGCCATTCTGAGCGAGCGTCTTGCCGCCGTAGACCAAGCCCGCCGCGCCACCCAAGCCCAACTCGAAGCCGCCCAAGCCCTCCCCGCCGCCTACCTCCGAGAAATCTTCAACAGCCCCGAAGCCCAAACGTGGAAGAAGAAACCGTTAGGTGACGTTGCTGACTTTAAAAATGAATCAACTTTACAAGTGACCAAAAAGGAAAAGGACTGCTGACAGTTGATGTCCTCAACATGTACTCAGACAACCTGTTTATCCGCATAAATGATCTATACCGAGTAGACATAGAAGCATCAGAGGATTATTTGCTAAAACCTGACGATATTTTGTTTGTTCGGTCATCTGTTAAGCGAGAAGGTGTTGGCTGGACAGCTTTATGTCCTGATCTACAGGAACCCATGACTTTCTGTGGATTTATTATTCGTACTCGGCTCACAACATACGAACTAATCCCTGAATTTTTGGCTCATTACTGTCGAACAAGCTTTGTTAGGGAAGAACTCATCTCAAAGTCTGGGACAGGAACCATTACAAACATTAGCCAAACTCAACTTAAAACGTTAACCGTTCCCCTACCCTCGCTCGACGATCAAAAGCGTATAGTTCAAGCCTTAAACGAGAAAGTTCAAGAGACTCATCGGTTACAGCATCACCTTATAAGCCAACTCGATACCATCAACGCTCTCCCCGCTGCCTTGCTCCGGCAAGCCTTCAGCGGCGAACTGTGAGCCATCCAGAAACCCGGTTTCTCAGCCTGTGTTTGTACAATAGTATTCAGCCACCCCATAGCCATCCCCCACCATGACCCACCTCGAAACCCAACTCCTCGAAAAACTGCGTACCCTGCCCACCGACAAACAACACGAAGTATTGGATTTTGTCGAATTTCTGATTTCTAGAGTGACAATATCTCCGCATCCCGTAGCGCTTGTTTCGGCTGAGCAGCACCCTGCTGAGAGTCAGTTTTGGCAACAGGCCAGCCAGACATCCCTAGCTCCCATTTGGGATAACTCTGAGGACGATGTATATGCCCAGCTACTCTAAATACGATGTCATCTTGGTTCGGTATCCCTTCTCAGATTTATCAGATTCAAAAATAAGACCTGCCGTTGTTATCAGCGCTCCCCACCCCTCACAAGATATTGTGATCACACCGCTCACCAGCAAAACCAGCTCACTACTGCTGGGAGAGTTTGCCTTGTCAGGGTGGGCTGCCGCAGGGTTAAACGTGGCCACTGCCGTCAAAAGAGGGATCTATACCGTGCATGAAAGCTTAGTTATCAAAAAAATTGGTCAGCTAGCAGAAGGCGATGCCAAACAGCTTGAACAATCCCTACGAGTTTGGTTAGCGCTTTAGTTTTACAACTCGCCATCATCAACATCTTCCCCGCCACCATGATCCATCAACCCTTCAGCAGCGAACTGTGAGCGATTTAGAAACCGGGAGAAGAAACCCGGTTTAGCTCTCCGCCCCCTTGCCCAACCCAGAAACCCGGTTTCTCAGCCTGGGTTTGTACAATAGTATTCAGCCACCCCATAGCCATCCCCCACCATGCATCCCATCCTTCAAGAAATCCAAAATCTACCACCCCAGGCCCAACAACAGGTGGTCAACCTCGTCACCGCCCTGCTCAAACAACACCCGCCCCAGTCGCCCCGATACCTCAAGCAAAACTGGGCTGGGGCACTGCGCCACGAGCGCTCTACCTACACCAGCCTCAGCCTACAACAAGAAACCGTTGACGATTGGGCAAACCATGTATCTGATTGACACCAACATTTGGCTAGAACGATTACTCGATCAGCAACAGGCCAACGTCGTAAAAGCCTTTAAGGGTGAGTTGTAGGGGAGCTTGCCATCATGCGTATCATTCCCCAGCAAGAATCTCTCACCATCGAGTTCAAAAGCGATCAGTCTCGCCTCAGTGATCGTGATTTGGTGGCTACGGTCGTTTGCCTTGCCAATACCGACGGTGGGGTTCTCTACCTGGGCGTGGAAGATGATGGCACGATTACCGGAACCCATGCCCAACGGCAAAGCCCTGCGGCCCTCTCTGCCCTCATCGCCAACCGAACCAATCCTCCCATCAGCGTCCGTATCAACATCCTTCAGGAAGAGGATCACACCGTTGCCGCCATTGAGGTGCCTAAATCCCCTCGACTGGTCGCCACCTCAGATGGTTTGCTCCAACGTCGCCGCCTACAAGCCGATGGCACGCCTCAGTGTGTCCCCTTCTATCCCCATGAATTCATCAGCCGTCAGTCTTCCCTCGGTCTACTCGATCATTACTGCCAATCCCGTTATTGGTGCTACCCTCGATGACCTCGATCCGCTAGAACGGCAACGCCTGCGCCAGATGATTGAGCGATTCAGCGGCGATGCCACCCTGATCGGCCTAACCGATGATGAGCTAGACGGAGCACTAGGCTTAGTCCGTACCGTTGATAGTCAGCGAGTGCCTACTGTGGCCGGGTTGCTGCTCATCGGCAAAGAAAGTGCTTTGCGAGACCACCTTCCCACCCACGAAGTCGCCTTTCAAGTGCTAGACGGTACCGATGTTAGGGTCAACGATTTCTACCGGACTCCCCTGCTCACAACCTTCGAGCGCATCATGGAACAATTTGAAGCCCGCATCGAAGAAGAAGAAATGCAGTGGGGGCTGTTTCGGGTTGCGATTCCTACTTATGATCGCCGTGCCTTTCGAGAGGCACTGGTCAATGCCATCGTTCACCGGGATTACTCCGTATTGGGTACAGTGTTCATCCGTTTGCAGGGCAATACACTCTCCATCAGCAATCCAGGCGGTTTTGTGGAAGGTGTCACCTTAGATAATTTGCTAGTGGTCGAACCGAAACCCCGAAACCCTGCGCTGGCCGACGCTATCAAACGGATCGGCCTAGCAGAGCGTACCGGACGCGGGGTAGATTTGATCTTCCAAGGCTTACTCCGCTACGGCAGACCCGAACCCGACTATTCCGGCAGCAATGCTTCCACCGTTCAAGTCATACTGAGTTCTACGGAAGCCGATCTGCCCTTCCTCAAAATGATTATTGAAGAGGAAAACCGTACCCAATCATCTATTTCCCTCGATGCTCTAATTATTCTTTCTCGTCTACGCACGACCCGACGTATCGATGTCGCCACCGTTGCTCAAGCCATCCAGAAGCCAGAAGCCCAAGCCCGTGCCATTCTTGAGCGCTTAGTTAAAATCGGCCTGATTGAACCCCATGGCATCAAAAGAGGCCGTACTTACATCCTTAGCGCCGAAACCTACCGTGATCTGGGCCAAAGCGCCAATTACATCCGCCAAGCCGGATTTAATAGCATCCAGCAAGAGCAAATGGTTATCCAGTTTGCTCAAAAGCATGGCCGCGTGACCCGAAAAGATGTGATGGAACTCTGCCGCCTCAGCAAAGATCAATCCGCGCATCTCCTACGCAAACTGGCGACCGAAAACAAACTAACTCTCCACGGCAAAGGGCGAGGGTCTTTCTACGTACTTCCTTAATCACGCAAAAAACACGCCAACTGATTCTAAAAAACGAGCAGGCGTGTTTAATCGCGTATAAACGGCTAGACTCTTTGCAGTGCAAGATGTTGAGGGAGTAAATGATCGCTTATTTACAAGGCTGTTCAGTTATCATCCTCCACAGTTTGACCAAACGAATCCATAGCCCGTAGGGTAGTCTCTACCTACCATTTCACCATCCGTCATCCATCCCGTTTTCGCCCACTCCAGCAGAAAACACCATGACCCTACTTAACCTGGTCAAACTTCCCATCACCACCATTGATCTGTCGCCCGGTAGCCACCTGCTGATCAACGATGTCACCTGGGAGCAATACGAAACCCTCTACGCCGAGTTAGGGGAAGATCGCCGCGTTCCCCGCCTCAACTATTGCAACGGCACCCTCGAAATCATGTCCCCGCTGCCCGCCCACGAACGCCCCCACCGCATCATCGCGGATATTGTCAAAGCCCTGTTAGATGCCCAGGAAAGAGACTGGGAAGACTTTGGTTCCACCACCTTCAAAAAGCCCAAACGGGCCGGACTTGAACCCGACACCTGTTTTTATATTCAGAATGCCGAACGGGTACGCGCCCTCATGCGGATGGACATGGACACCGACCCACCGCCGGATCTCGCCATTGAAGCCGATGTCACCTCCAAAACCACCCTCGATGCCTACGCCACCCTGCAAGTCCCGGAAGTGTGGATCTACGATAATGGCCGCCTGACCATTCATCGGCTTCAGGACGGTGACTATCAGCCCGGTACCACAAGCCAGGTTTTCCCCACCCTACCCATCACCACTTGGGTACCCGATCTGGTGCAAGCCGCCATCGCCACGGGCACCAGCACCATGCTCCGCACCCTGCGGCGTCAATTACAAAACGGTGAACTGTGAGCCACCTAGAAGCCTGTTTTTTGTCCTCGGTACCGCCAGACGCACCACGGATCACCCAGAACCCGGTTTCTCGGCCCATGTTTGTACAATAGTCTTTAGCTCACTCCCCATCCCTCCCCATGCCCCACCTCGAAACCCAACTCCTCGAAAAACTGCGTACCCTGCCCCTCGAAAAACAACACGAAGTCCTCGATTTCGTTGAGTTTCTCATGGCCAGAGTGAATACACCCTCCTCCACTCAGGCATTCACTCACGACAGTAGATCCCCATCAGAAAAGGTGGATAAGCCCTCTTTTAGGGATCTCTTCGGCATTGTTAAAAACTCCCCTAACTTCAGCCAAAATCCTGTTGTGGAGCAAGAAACTATGCACCATGACCGCCAATTCGCTGTTCTAAAAATAGATGAATTGCGATTGCGGCTATTGACCACCTATGGCGACTTTCCCGATAGTGTTGACTTAATCTGCGAAGATCGGGATAGATAATCGTGAAAGAAGTCGTTGTCGATACTAGCGTAGTCATTAAATGGTTGGTTCCACAGCCAGACTCGGCCAAGGCTCACGATATCCTAGACGCTTATGAAAATAATCAAGTCTCACTCCTGGCACCCGACTTGCTCTATGCAGAGGTCGGCAATGTAATCTGGAAATTGCAACGATTTCAAGGCATTTCTCAAGCTGATGCCATAGACCTACTCCATATATTTCAATCGATCAACGTTTTAATAACGCCATCAGTTACCTTGCTGAATGATGCCTATCAAATTGCCAGCACACACCAAAGAACCGTCTATGACTCGCTCTATATCGCCCTTAGCCTTCGCCAAGGATGCCCCTTAATCACAGCAGATGAGAAACTGGCGAACTCAGTTCGATCCTCATTTCCCCATGTGCTGACACTCTCTGACTGGTCTTAGAAATCACGATGGCAAAAACAAGTAACAACAACGACAGCAACAGCAAGAACGGTAACGGACGGCTTTTTACGACCCAACAAAGCCTCGATAGTTACGTCAAGTCCATCTGCGACATCATGCGGCGCTCCAACTGTGCCGGGGCGCTTCAGTATGTTCCAGAACTCACCTGGATCCTCTTTCTCCGCCTCCTCGACGATAACGAAGCCCACGAACAAGACGAACTCGAAGCCGTAGGGCAACCCTTCACCCCGTCCATCGGCTTTCCCTACCGCTGGCGCGAATGGGCCGCCCCCTACGACGAAGACCCCCTCAAGCAGATCGATGGCCTACCCCAGGGCTGGAAACGCAAAGAACTCACCGATGGGGCCGAGGGCGAGTTTTTTAAGTTCCTCCACACCGACCTGATTCCCCACCTCAAGACCCTCAAAACCCTGCCCGGTGCCACGCCTCGGCAAAAGGTGATCAGCGAAATTCTCTCCAGCGTCGAACGCACCCGCATCGACACCGAAAAGAACTTCCTCGACATTCTCGACAAAGTTCATGCCATCAGCCAAGACAACATCGACACCACCCACATCTTCGCTATCTCCCAGGTCTACGAAGGGTTGCTGCTGAAGATGGGCGAAAAGGGCAACGATGGCGGCCAGTTCTTTACCCCACGGGTGGTGATTCGCGCCATGGTGAAGGCCATTGACCCCAAAATTGGCGAAACCCTCTACGATCCGGGCTGCGGCACAGGTGGGTTCCTGGCCGAGTCTTACAACCACATTCACCAAGCTTTGGGCGAAGAACCCCAAGCCACCCAGCAAGAAACCCTCAAATACAAGACCTTCTACGGGCGCGAAAAAGACAACGCCATCTATCCCATCGCCCTGGCGAACCTGGTGCTCCACGGCATTGACCTGCCCCACCTCTGGCACGGCAACACCCTCACCGGGGGCGTCACCTACGACGGCCTCTACGACGGTGCCCCATCTCAATTTGATGTGGTGCTGATGAACCCGCCCTTTGGCGGCAAAGAGGGCAAAGCCGCCCAAACCCACTTTGTCTACCAAACCAGCTCCACCCAAACCCTCTACCTGCAACACACCCTCGCCGCCATGAAGCCGGGAGGCCGCTGCGGCATCGTCCTCGATGAGGGTATTCTCTTTCGCACGAACGAAACCGCCTTTGTGCAAACCAAACGCAAGCTCCTCGACGATTGCGAGGTGTGGGCCATTGTTAGCTTGCCCCCTGGGGTGTTTACGGCGGCGGGGGCCGGGGTGAAAACCAACCTGGTCTTTTTTACCAAGGGCAAACCGACGGAATCGATCTGGTACTACGACCTCAGTGATCGCAAAGTTACGAAGAAAAAACCCTTGATCGACAAAGACTTTGAGGAATTCTTTGCGCTGTTGCCTCACCGGGGCAAGAGTCCGCGCAGTTGGCGCGTCACCCGTGCCGACATCGAGGCTAAAAACCTCGACCTCAAGGCCGTTAACCCCAATCAGGTCAACGAAGAAGATACCCGCACCCCCGCCCAACTGCTCGACGTGATTGCGGCCAAGGGTAAAGAGGTCGAAGTGGCTCTCGCAAAGCTCAGGAGATGATGGCTCAGCGCCAGGGTTCGACCTTTGGCGAATACTGAACCCCCTGGAAACTGGCTATCGTGGCCCTAGCGTACGGGAAGGGGCGGCGTCAGCATCATGCCAGGATCATTCAACGAAACTAAGCCAGCGGCCCATGTGGGGCAGGGATGGGCTTTTCCGGTGCGGACGACGGTACAGGGGGGCTTTCCCCTGAGTGCGGGGGATCAAAACCTGATGGAGTCGATTCGGGTGCTGTTGCGGACGAGGATTGGGGATCGGGTGTATCGGCCTGAGTATGGTTGTCGGCTGTCGGAGATGACCTTTGCCCCCATGAACACCGACACGCTGCTGCTAATTCGGCTCCATGTGCAGGAGGCGCTGGAGCGCTGGGAGCCGCGTATTGTGCTGGATCAGGTGTTAGCGGAACCCGATTGGGAGAACGGACGGGTGAACATCGTGATTCTCTACCAGGCCAAGGAGACCCACCAGCGCCGCAGTGTGGTCTATCCCTTTTACCTGATGCCGCCGGAGTAGGTGAGGGAGCCCTATGGAGTTTAATTTTTTGCCTCAGTTGCCCAAGTCGAACCTGGATGACCGGGCCTATCAAGACTTGGTAGACGAGTGTTTGCTGCGGATTCCCCGCTATTGCCCGGAGTGGACAAACTACAACCCCAGCGACCCTGGGGTAACGATGGTGGAACTGTTCGCCTGGTTGACCGACCAGATGTTGATGCGGTTTAACCAGGTGCCCCGCCGCAACTATGTAGCCTTTTTGGAACTGCTGGGGATTCGGCTTCAGCCCCCGGCCCCGGCCCGCACGGAGGTGACGTTTTATTTGGCGGCGAGTTTGCCCCAGGTCTACCACATTCCGGCAGGGGTGGAGGTGGCCACGGAGCGCACGGAAACCGATGAGGCAGTGGTGTTCAGTACCGACCGTCCTTTGGCCATCGGCCTACCAGAAATTAACCACCTGCTCACCGCCGACCGGGACGATCCCCAGCCCAGCCTGCTGACCAACCCCTTTGCGAATTTGTGGACCAGGCAGTCGGACGGACGCTGGGAGGGGCGGGAACAGAGCATTTTCAACGAGCAACCCCGTCCCGGCAACAGCTTATACCTGGTGTTGGATGGGGCGCAACCCACCGAGGGCAACGTTTTGGCCCTAACGCTTTCTGGCGAAGCGGCCACCTCCACGGGCATCAACCCCGACCATCCGCCCCGCCGCTGGGAAGCCTGGGATGGCGAACAGTGGGTGCCGATTTTGCTGGCGGAAGGGGACGACCAAACCCGGGGCTTTAGCTTCCACGAACTGGGAGGCGGCAATGCCCTCCACACCGCCGATGTGATTTTGCACCTGCCTCAGCGATTCCCGGTGGCCC
>JALQST010000077.1 GCA_023264315.1 Nodosilinea sp. BSH.14 | reverse complement strand
GATCGCCAGATTGGGCCAGTTGTCGCCGGAAACCTTTGGCCTCTGGTGCGGGGCTTCCATCCACGAAGTCGCCCAGGTGATCGCCACCGCCTTCCAGCACAGCACCGCCAGCGGCGACATCGCCACGGTCGCTAAACTCTCCCGCGTACTGCTGATTGTGCCGATTCTGCTGGGGCTAGGCTGGCAGTCCCGGGGTTCCCAATCCGTTGGCCGCGCCCCCAAAGCCCTACCGATTCCCTGGTTTGTGCTGTTCTTTGCCGGACTGGTGCTGCTGAATAGTGTGCAGCTTTTCCCGGATGCCCTCAAGGCCACCGTCGCCCAGGGGAATCAAGTATTGCTCTGTATGGCCCTCGCGGCGATGGGACTAGAAACCTACCTCTCGAAGCTCGTGAACCTAGGACTCAAACCATTGCTGCTAGCAGGATTGTCCTGGCTATTCCTCTCCCTCACCAGCCTGATGCTGATTCAGAGCATGGCCTAGATGGGCTGCAAACGGCTGGCCCATGGGTCTGATCAATCCAGCGGCAGGGTGACGGAAACGGTTGTGCCCTCTCCTGCGGTACTGTCAATCCTCCACTGCCCCCTGTGCATGGCGACACAGGTATTGACCACAGCCAGACCTAGACCCGTGCCCGGAATATTGTCCACATTGCTGCCCCGGACAAAGGCCTCCTGCACGGCCTGCCGCTCGGTGGCGGGGATCCCTCGGCCCTGATCGGAAACGGTAATCACCACTTGGTTGGCCTGGGCTTGGAGCGTCACAGTAACGGGGCTGGGGGCAGGCGAATATTTCAGTGCGTTGGTCACCAGGTTAGTCATCAGCGACCGCACCAGGGACTTATCCCAAAACGCTGTGATGGCAGGGTCTAGGCCAATGAGCGTAATCCGAGGCGAGGTACCGACCTCTAGATCCGTGATGATGTGACGGCAAAGTGGATCGACCGCCACCAGTTCGGGGTTAAAGTCTAACTTGCCCACCTCCGAACGGGTCAGGGTCAGCATATCGGTAATTTGTTGGCCCATGCGTTTGGCGGTCAGGCAAATGCGCTGAATGTTGACCCGCTTTTGGTCTTCGCTCCAGTCTTGGTAGTGCAGTTGCAGCGATTCCGCCGATAGCAAAATGGTGCTCAGGGGTGTCCGCAGTTCGTGGGAGGCCATCGAGAAAAAACGCAATTTCAGGTGGTTCAGGTGCTGAGCCCCCACTAGTTCCCGATTTAGGTTGTAGAGCAAAGACGTGAAACTGCCGGTCAGCAACAGGCCAACCAAGAGGGTAATCGGGGTGCCGTAGGCGGCACTAACGGGATAGCTGGGCGAAGGCACAAAGCTAACCTGCCACTGTCGATCCCCCACGGTCAGGGTGTGGGTGCAGGAATTGGGACTGGGGCATAGGATTCGATCTGCAGGCTGCCGTGGATCCCGGTTTTGGGGATGCACCCGTGGCGAGTGTTGGGGGGTCAGCCGCTGTTGCCGCGAATCGTAATAGCCTAAAAACTCTGGGGTGGGGTTGCCCGGGTCGTCCCGCAGCCCCTGGTCATACAGCACAAAGTCAATGTCGTACTGCAAGTCCTGCAACGACTCTTCCACCACATCCGACACCCGAAACACCCCCAGCAAAAAGCCCTCAAATCCCTGACGACGACTGGCCAGATCGGTCGGCAGGGTACCTGATTGGTAGAGGGGCAAAAAGACTAAAAAGCCATACTGGTCGCGCTGCTCCTGCACCAGACGAATGGGGCTGGTGGCCGTGATGGTGCCCCGATCCCGGGCGGCTTCGATGGCCGTAGTGCGGGCTGGGTTAGAGCGCAGATCGAAGCCAAAGGCCACTTCGTTGCCCTCCATCGGTGCAATGTAGGTGACTGGAATGTAGTAGGGACGTTCGGCGGCAGCCACCAGGGTATAGTCTGGCCCCAGCTCGGTAATGTGAAAGTGGGGGTAGCCTTGCTGCTGGATGCGTTGCTCAAAGGCAGATCGCTCTCCGTGGGAAACCAGCGGTGCCCACTCCAGGGCTTGAATACCGGGATAGAGTTGCAGAGATCGCGCCGCAAACTGTTCAAACTCCAGCCGATTCACCTGGCCATCGCTGACGCGGTAATAGTCGCCTAAAAAGGCCAGTACATCGGTATAGCGGTTCAGGCTCCGTTGGAGGGCCGTTGTCAGGTGGTCAATTTGTCGCTGAAACCGACTCCGCTGGTTAGACAGTTGCCAGTGGCCGACAAACAACGCCGCCACTACCGATAGTCCTACCCCCAGGGTCAGGCTAATTACCAGAGGATGGCTAATCGACAGCTTTGCCATAATGCCGTTGTTGCGCCAAGGATAAGCGCCTCAGGCCCAGGGCCTTTGGGGTTCAGGCTATTGTAGTCCAACCCACCATAGCCCAACCCACTGTAGCCCTGGTTGCTGTGGTTGGGGCCATCGTCAACTACGATCAGCATGGTGTTGATGGAGCCATTGCCCATCCACCGCCCCTAACCTATGCGTATTCTCCTGGTCGAAGACGATAGACAATTGGCCGACTCCCTGGCTGAAGCGTTAACGGCTCAACGCTATGCGGTGGATGTGGCGGAGGATGGTGAAGTTGGCTGGCAGTGGGTTCAGGGCACCCCCTACGACCTGATTGTCATGGATGTGACCCTGCCTAGGCTGGATGGCGTCGGTCTCTGCCAACGTCTGCGCAATCAAGGCTGCCACATCCCCATTCTCATGCTCACCGCCCGCGACACCAGCTTTGATAAGGTGATGGGTTTAGATGCTGGGGCCGATGCCTATATGGTCAAACCCTTTGACCTACAAGAGCTACTGGCTCAAATTCGAGCCCTGCTCCGACGGGGAGTTGGCCCCCCTACCCCGGTTCTGCGCTGGGGCGACCTCAGCCTCAACCCCAGTAGCTACGAAGTTCACTACCACCGCACCCCCATTCATCTCACACCCAAGGAATTTGCGATTCTCGAAGCACTTCTGCGCCATGGGCGGCGAGTGCTGAGTCGGGCCACCATCGCCGAAAATTTGTGGACTTGGCAAGAAGCCCCCAGTGACGACACCATCAAAACCTATATTAAAAATCTGCGGGCCAAACTGAAGGCTGCCGGTGCCCCCAAAACCTTCATCGAAACCGTTCACGGTTTAGGCTATCGCCTCATGGATGGCGTCTGAAGCAAAGCCCATATCCCATGAAAAACCTAAGGGCGGATGTAAGGGAGTCTTAATAATCTCCCCAATTCCTTCACTATTTATTCCTTAAAACCCCCCAGTTTGCCCAGTACTTTGAGTGTTCAAGTTATCGAAATCAGGGCACCCAAAAGCAAGCTTGTGGCAGATGTTACTGCACAGAGGAAATGACTTTTCTGTAGCCTTTGATGCATTTTAACCTACTTTTCCAAATATGTGGAGGGACTATGGGTATGCGGCGGCGACATTTTCTTCAGGTTGGGGTTGGAGTAGGGGTGGCCGTGGCGGCCCATGCCTGTGCCCAGCCTAATCAAACGCCTCAGAGCGGTGGCGCTAGTGAAACACCGGGCAAAATCATGATGGGTTTTTGGCCCGTTGCATCGGGTTTGCCCCTGTTTGTTGCGGTAGAAAAAGGATACTTTAAAGAGGTTGGCTTGGAGGTAGAAGCGGTTCGGTTTGCCAACCCTAACCAGGTCGCCGAAGCGCTCATTGCCGGTCGCCTCCAGGGTACCGGTAATGGGGTTGCCAGTGGGGTCTTAGGACTAGCCGAAATTACGTCGCCAGGGTTATTTAAAATTTTGACCGCTAACCCCAGCAACGTAGACTATGCCCTGGATCAGGTCATTGTGGGGCAAAAAACCGACATCCAATCGATCCAAGATTTGAAAGGCAAATCCTTTGCAACGGGGCCTGGGGCACAAAATTTAGCCATTGCCGAAGCCATTCTGCGAGCCGCCGGGGTCGAACAACCCCAGGTGCAGCAATTGGAAATTAGTCAGCACGTTGCGGCCATTGAGTCGGGCCAGATTGATGCGGCCTATACCCTAGAACCAACCGGCACCGTGGGCACCCTCAAGGGCATTACGCGCGTCCTCGAAAATGGAGTGGTTTCCAAGTATATTTTGGGCGACCCAAAAGCCCCCTGGTTTGGGGGATCCGCCGTTCTCAGCAGCAAGTTTATTGAACAGTATCCCGAAACCAGCGCTCTCTATGCAGAGGCCTACCGTCGGGCCGTGCAAGATATCCGCGATAATCCCGACGAGGTTCGTCAATATCTAGTCGGCTACACCGCCATCGAAGGCGAACTCGTGGATAAGGTTCCCCTGGTGGGCTACACCATGTACGACGAATTTTCGCCTGAGGATATCGCCTACTTCCAAAAGTTCTTTGACTTCATGACCGACCAAGAAATCTTTTCTCGATCAGTGGATGTAGCGGCCTTAATGTACAAACCGGCCTAAGGCAGACCTAGGCCCTCTGTTTTAGAGGGCCTAAGACATCTCCCATACTCGTTCACCCTGCCCTACCGAGTAGGATTTTATCCATGATGTTAGATCAGCCCGAACCTCAGACGGTGGCACCGCCGGAGCATTTCATTTCCATTAAAGGATTGTGCAAATCCTTTGGCAATGCTGTTCTCTATGACAATTTTGATCTTGACTTGCCCCGTAACCAATTGGTCTCTGTCTTTGGGCCTAATGGGTGTGGAAAATCGACTCTGATTAATATGATCAGTGGCCTCACTCCCTTTGATAGTGGCGAAATTTTGATTCATGATAAACCCATTCGACGGGCACGCATTGGCTATGTCTTTCAAAATTACCGAGAAGCCATGCTGCCCTGGCTCAGTGCCTACGACAATATTGCCTATCCTCTGCGGGTGCGAGGGATGCCAGAGCATGAGTGCCGTGATCGCGTCGCCACCCTACTTAATACCTTTAACATTAATTTGGATCTAAAGCGCTATCCCTATAGCTTTTCCGGGGGACAGCAGCAGCTCATTTCAATTTTACGGGCGTTGGTCGCTGAACCAGAAGTCCTATTCTTAGATGAACCCTTCTCGGCCCTAGACTTTGAAACAACATTGTTTGTGCGCGATAAGCTCCAGGAAATTTTTCTAACGACACAAATCCCCATGTTTATGGTGGTACACAACTTGGAGGAAGCCGTTTTTTTGGCCGATACCATTTTGCTCCTCAGTAAACGGCCTACCCACCTAGTCGAGATGGTGTCCTTTGATGCCCCTCGCCCACGGACTCTCGACACCCTTTCTTCTCGACCCTTTGTTGAAGTCAGTCGCCATTGCCTAGATATTTTCCGCCAGGAGATGCGTAAATGAATACGGCCCTATCCACACCTAAATCCCAGGCTAAATCTCGTTTCTGGCGTCCTTGGATGAATCGACTGTTGCCTCTAGTGGGGGTGTTAGTCCTGTTTGGGCTGTGGTGGTTTGTAGCGGTTTCAGGTTGGGTGAACCCCGTGCTGCTGCCCACCCCCTGGACTACGCTCGGCACCCTACTGACAGCCCTGACCACGGGCACTATGATGACCGATCTGGTGGCTAGTGTCGGTAGAACCTTTAGCGCCTTTTTGCTCGCGGCCATTGTTGGGGTTCCCCTAGGAGTCTTACTGGGCAGTTCCGAGAAACTTTACCGCAGTGTTGAGTTTTTGATTGATTTCTTTCGATCTACACCCGCCAGTGCTCTAATTCCTATGTTTATTTTGTTTTTTGGAATTAGCAATTTGTCTAAGATTATCATTGCGGCCTTTAGTGCCTTTTTACTCATTGTATTTAACAGTGCCTACGGAGTTATGCATGCCAAGCAATCGCGTATCTTAGCCGCAAAAGTTATGGGGGCTAATCCTTGGCAAATCTTTAAAGACGTCTTGCTGATGGAAAGTCTGCCCCAAACCTTTATTGGCCTTCGGAGCGGCATTAGCATTGCTCTAGTGATTGTGATTGTAGCTGAAATGTTTATCGGCACCCAAGAAGGACTAGGAAAGCGGATTATTGATGCTCAGCAAATTCTAAACGTCAAGGATATGTACGCCTCAATTTTGATTACAGGCCTACTAGGGTATACCCTGAATGTGATGTTCTTGCTGGTCGAAAAGCGCCTCATTCACTGGAGTGGTAAGTAAAGTCTGGGCCAGGAGACCTGACCCCTACATGGAACTAACCCTGCGTCGGGTGCGGTTTTCGCGCCCGACGCAGAACCTTTTGTTAGTCAGCCAGGTTACGCTCTGGACCATGATCTAAACGGTGGTGATGTCCTTTTCTTTGACGGCTAGGAGATCGTCGAGCTTGGCGATGTATTTATCGGTGAGCTTTTGGATTTCGTCCTGGTAGTCGCGGGATTCGTCTTCGGAAATCTCGCTGGCTTTTTCCAGCTTTTTGATACCGTCGATGCCGTTGCGGCGCTGGTTACGGATGGACACCCGACCTTCTTCAGCGATTTTGTGGGCGGTTTTGACGAACTCTTGCCGCCGTTCGGTGGTGAGGGGGGGAATGTTCAGGCGAATCACTTTCCCGTCGTTGTTGGGGGTGAGGCCCACATCGGACATGGAAATCGCCCGCTCGATGGCCGTTAGGGTACTGCCGTCGTAGGGCTGGATCATCAGGGTGCTGGCGTCGGGGATGGAGATGTTGGACATCTGCTTGAGGGGGGTGGCGACGCCATAGTATTCCACCTCGATCCGGTCTAGCAGAGATGCGTTGGCCCGTCCGGTGCGGATGGTGTTGAAGTTGCGCTGGGTGGCCTCCGTGGCCTTCTGCATTTGGTCTTCAATTTCGAGCAAAATATCGTCAGCTGACATCACAAGCCTCTCCTACAATCGTGCCAATCGGTTCACCCGTTAGCGCCCGTTTAATGTTACCAGGCACTGACAGGTCAAATACCATGATAGGGATGTTGTTATCCTTGCACAGGGCAATGGCGGTGCTATCCATCACCTTGAGGTCGTGCTGAAGCACATGACCATAGGTGAGGGTGCGATAGCGTTTCGCCTCCGGGTTCATTTTCGGGTCAGAGTCGTAAACGCCGTCAACCTTGGTCGCCTTGAACACTACCTCGGCGTTGATTTCGGCGGCGCGGAGGGCGGCGGTGGTGTCGGTGGTAAAGAAGGGATTGCCGGAACCCGCCCCAAAAATAACCACCCGATTTTTCTCCAGGTGGCGAATGGCGCGGCGGCGAATGTAGGGTTCGGCCACCTCCTGCATGGCGATGGCGGTTTGCACCCGCGTGGGCACCCCCTTGCGCTCTAGGGAATCTTGCAGAGTCATGGCGTTCATCACCGTGGCAATCATGCCGATGTAGTCCGCTGTGGCCCGATCCATCCCCGAGGCCGACCCCTTAATGCCGCGAAAGATGTTGCCTGCGCCGACGACAATGGCAATTTCGATGCCCTCCTGCACCACCTCCGCAATTTCCGAGGTAATGGCTTCTACCACGCTGGGATCAATGCCGTAGGCGAGGTCGCCCATCAGGGCTTCGCCGCTCAGTTTGAGTAAAACGCGCTTGTAGGGATTAGCCATAGGGAAGTCGGTGTCGGTTCAGTGTAGTAAGGTCTAGACAGTAGGCCTAAAAAGCCCCACACCACTATACCGAGTTACCCCGTCATGATGCTGACTGCCCTAGCCCAAATTGGCATCGTTTTAACCTGGTTGGGCCTGGTGGGCGGTGCGGCGGAGGGGGTGCGACGGTTCACCTCAGCGAACCCCGAAATCACCCGCAAAATTGTCCACATTGGGTCAGGGCAGGTCATTCTACTGGCCTGGTGGCTGCAAACCCCGACCTGGATGGGAATTGCCGCCTCAGTGCTGTTCAGTCTGGTGGCGCTGCTGTCCTACCGGTACCCGATTTTGCCGGGCATTAACGGGGTGGGGCGGCATAGCCTAGGCACGTTCTTCTACGCCACTAGCATTGGCCTGCTCACCGCCGCCTTTTGGCCAATGAACCTGCCCCAATACGCCGCCCTCGGCATTTTAGTGATGACCTGGGGCGATGGCCTCGCCGCCCTGGTGGGACAAAATTTTGGCCGCCATCCCTACAAAATTGTGGGCAGTCCCAAAAGTTGGGAAGGCAGCGCCACCATGCTGCTCGTCAGCTTTACAGTTAGTCTGCCGATTCTGGGCTTCACGGCGGGCTTTACGGCTTCGATTGGGCTGATTGCCGCCCTCGTCGCCCTCGCGGCTACGATCCTAGAAACCCTGTCCTTTTACGGCTTGGATAACCTGACGGTGCCCCTCGGCAGTGCGGTGCTGGCCTATGGCTTGATGACCAGCCTGGGTCTATAAGTCCACAGCGGTGGGGCTGAAGTCCTAGGCTTCCCCCATCGAGACGTCTGAACCAACGAAGCCGCACCCCAAGCGCGGCCTGTCATAGCCGTCTGTCATACTAAATAGGCAAAATTCTATCCCCGGCTCCATGACCCACTTTCTTGCCCCCCTCAACCCTGCCCAACGCCAAGCCGTCGAACATTTCTGCGGCCCGCTGCTGGTGGTGGCTGGAGCCGGATCGGGAAAAACCCGCGCCCTCACCTACCGCATTGCCAACCTGGTGCTGACCCACCGCATCGATCCGGAAAATATCCTGGCGGTGACGTTTACCAACAAAGCCGCCAAGGAAATGAAGGAGCGGATCGAAGTTCTCTTTGCCGAACAGGACGCCCAGGCCAAACATGGTAAACCCCTATCGGCCCTGTCGGATTATGAACAAACCAAACTCAAATCCCAGGTCTACAAAAATATCACCAAGCACCTGTGGATTGGCACCTTTCACGCCCTTTGTGCCCGAATTTTGCGCTTTGATCTTGACAAGTATCAGCATCCCGCTGGCTATCGATGGAACCGAAATTTTTCCATTTTTGATGAATCCGACGCCCAAAGTTTAGTCAAAACCATCGTTACCCAAACCCTCAATCTAGACGACAAAAAATTCAATCCTCGCTCCGTGCGGTTTGCCATTAGCAACGCTAAGAACCAAAAGCTCTCCCCCGACGAGCTAGAACAGGAGCAGCCCAACTATCGCGGACGGGTGATCGCGGATGTTTATCGCCACTACCAAAAAGCCCTAGCTGAAAATAACGCCCTCGATTTCGATGACCTGATTCTGATGCCGGTTTACCTCTTCCAGCAAAATGAATCGGTACTGGCCTACTGGCATAAACGTTTTCGTCACGTTTTGGTGGATGAATATCAAGACACCAACCGCACTCAATACGAACTGATTCGTCTACTAGCCACCAACGGCGAAGAAATTGCTGAGTATAAAAACTGGGATTATCGCTCAGTTTTTGTGGTCGGAGATGCAGATCAAAGTATTTATTCCTTTAGGGCAGCTGATTTCACCATTCTGATGAACTTTCAGGATGACTTTGGCGATGGCTTGCCCGACAACGACACCCGCACCATGGTGAAGCTGGAGGAAAACTATCGCTCCACGTCTAATATCCTAGAAGTGGCCAATTATTTAATTGAAAATAATACGGAGCGCATCGATAAAGTTTTGCGTCCTACCCGGGGCGAAGGGGAAAGTATTTTTATCTACCACGCTGAGGATGAAATTTCTGAGGCGAATTTTGTGATTAGCCAAATTCGCAATTTAGAAACCCAGCATCCTGAACTCAACTGGGGCGATTTTGCCATTCTCTATCGCACCAATGCCCAGTCTCGCGCCTTTGAAGAAACGCTGACCCGCTATGGCATTCCCTACCAGGTGGTGGGCGGGATGCGGTTCTATGATCGGCGGGAAATCAAGGACGTTTTAGCCTACCTGAGACTGATTAACAACCCAGCGGATACCGTCAGCCTGAAGCGGGTGATCAATGTTCCCAAGCGTGGGGTGGGCAAAGGTACGTTAGACAAGTTAGAGCAGGCCGCTCAAACTCTGGGGGGGCTGCCCCTATGGGAAATTCTGGCCGATGAAACCTCGGTGAAAACCCTGGCTGGGCGCTCGGCTCGGGGGGTTTTGGACTTTACTAGCTTGATCAAAAAGTATCAAGGGGATGTGGCGACCGAAAAGGCTTCGACTATCATTCAAGGGGTGCTGGAAGACAGCGGTTATCTAGCGGCGCTGAAGGCTGAGGGCACCGATGAGGCGGAGGATCGCTTTAGTAACGTGCAGGAACTTTATAATGCGGTCCTGCAATTCGAAGAGGAAAATGTTGATGATCCTTCCCTCGAAGCGTTTTTAGCCAATGCGTCCCTCGCTTCGGATTTAGAAGACACCCAGGACGGCAAAAATGCGGTGTCCTTGATGACCCTTCATTCCTCCAAGGGTCTGGACTTT
>JALQST010000076.1 GCA_023264315.1 Nodosilinea sp. BSH.14 | reverse complement strand
AGCCTACAGCGGTTTCCTGAAGGACACCACCGACATGACCGGTGTGATGTAGTCCTAGCGGTGATCGCCTCTCGATAACCCAATATCGAACCACGAGCGGGGTTGGCCACGGCTGACCCCGTTTATTCTTTGTTATGAGTTCTATCTCCCCTCTCCTCCCAGGAGAGGGGTTGGGGGTGAGGTCGTCCGGATGACCTCGTCGATCAAGGCTTGCCAGCGATCATTCGGTTGCCAGATGGCGAATAAATCCCGCTGAGCCAGGGCTAGATCCATCCCCGCCTTCAGCACCCGATAGAGATAGACAAACACCGAAACCCGCATATTCAGGGCGCAGTGGACAAAGACTTTTTGGCCTTGGTGGCTGTCCATCGCCTGGAAAAAGTGTTCTACATCCTCAAGTGTCGGGTTATCCCACAGGACGGGAATTGGCACATAGGTCATTCCCAACGACTCCACCGTAGACCGTTCATCGGGCAGAGCATAATCCGAAGTGGGTAGGGCCAGGTTGATGACGACCCCGTAACCCGCCTGGGCGATGGCGGCAAATTCTGCTGCGGTCGGTTGTCCACCAGTGGCGAGGCGGTCTGAAATGGGCAAAAACTGACGTAGGGCGGTGAGGGCGGTCATGGCACTGGGCAATTCCTTGGATGGATAGAATCTCGGATAGGATTACGTTGGGGGCTGTTTCAGAAATCCGCGATGTCGCCAGATTACCTTCTCTTTGCCCAACATGGCTGGGCCGATAATAACCAGCACATGGCCCACCTGGCCCAGCAGTTGGCCACCGACTGCACCCGCATCATTGCCCCCAGCCTCAACTACGCCATGACCTGGCTGCGCATGGCCCCGCTGATTGAGGAGGTGGAGCGCATCGCCATGGAGGCCGTCCAGAGCTATCCCGATGCGCCCCTGCGGATCATGGGTCATTCCATGGGCGGGCTGATTTGGCTGGAGGTGCTCACCCGCCATCCCGACTGGTGGCCTAAGGTGCATTCCCTGGTGTTGGTGGCTTCTCCGGTGGGGGGGGCCGATTTGGGAAGGATTATCGATCCGCTTCAGGTGGGGGTGGGCATCGCCGCCGACCTAGGCCAAGACCGGCGAACCATGGCCGGTGCCATTGCCCAGCAGATCAACACCCTGGTAATTGCGGGGGATGTGGACGGCGGCAGCGACGGCACCATTACGGTGGAAAGCACCAAGGTGCCCCACGCCCAATTCGTGGACATGGAAGGGCTGAACCATGCCGTTCTGCGCAGCCATCCCTGGGTGGTGGAAACCATTCGGCAATTTTGGCAAGGCAAAAGCTTCAGTGCGCCACTCACCCAGCATCCGGTCATTGAGCAACTGCGGGCCATCCCCGGCATGACCGACGCCCACCTGCGCGACCTGCCCCAATCGGAACCGTTTTTGACCCTAGAGGACGATGCGGTGCTTCGGGTGTGGCGGCACCCCCTAGGCATTGACCATGTCTACGTATTGGCCCCCAACCAAGCCTGTTTGTACGCAGGCTACGTGGGCTGGCTGCACCGCCCAGACCTATGGACGGCCCTGAACCAACTGCGGGAAGCTATGGTCGACCATCACTCCTCGCCGCTGGTTTGACCGGGATTACCAGATCTCTGTGGTCTCCACCACCAATCCCGGCAGTAGATCTTCCCCCGACAGCAGAGAGGGGGCGGCCAGGATCTCCGGCGGCTGATCGGCCCGATACACCTCCACCTGGCAATCTTGCACGTTGATCAACCAGCCCAGGCGGCAGCCGTTAGCCTGGTATTCCCGCAGTTTGGCCTGCAAGGGGGCAAGGCGGTCGGTTTTAGACCGCAGCTCAATCACAAAATCGGGACAGAGGGGCGGGAAAGCGTCCTGATCTGCCAAGGTTAGCCGTTGCCAGCGATCTAGCCGCACCCAGGCCACATCGGGGGAACGTTCCGCCCCATTGGGTAGGCGAAACACCGTGGACGAGTCAAACACCACACCGAGTTGGGTGCGACGATTCCAAAGGGTAATCTCTGTCGTTAAGTCGCTGTTACGGCGACCCGTGTTCCCGCCGGTCGGGGGCATCAGAACCAGTTCTCCATCGGCGGTGAGTTCCAGTCGTAGGTCGGGGTTGGCGAGGGCAATTTGCTCGAATTGTGCGTGGCTGAGGCGGATGACGGAGCGCAGATCCAGGGTGAGGGTGGTCATAGCGGAGGCCAAAGCGCGATGAGTTCTATTATTGGTCATTTCTTTATAGCGGGTTTCAGTGGAATGCGGTACAGCCAAGGGGCTTAAGCCCCTTGTTCCCAAGGGCCGGCCTTGCTGAGGTGTACCTCATCTATTAGAGAACCGCTATAGGATTCGGCCTGGGATCGAATTGGATCGACATGGCCCCAACTGCACGGAAATCAGCTCCAATGTCTAGGCATAACGGCCACACCCTCGTAGACTGGAACCTAGGATTTGTGCAGTGATTTCGGCAAAAGCGGGGCGATATGAAAATTCTTTTTGTGGCAGCAGAAGCAGCGCCCCTGGCGAAGGTTGGCGGCATGGGGGATGTGGTGGGTTCCCTCCCCAAGGTGCTCCGCAAGATGGGGCACGATGTGCGGATCTTCATGCCCTACTACGGCTTCATGCCCGACAAGGTGGACATTCCCAAAAAGTCCATCTGGAAAGGCACCGCCATGTTCAACGACTTTGAGGTCTACGAAACCACCTTCCCCGATTCGGACGTCCCTCTCTATTTGTTTGGCCACCCCGCCTTTGATCCCCGCAAGGTCTACTACGGTGATGATGAATTTTGGCGGTTCACCTTCTTCGCCAACGGAGCCGCCGAGTTCGCTTGGAACTACTGGAGCCCCGACATCATCCACTGCCACGACTGGCACACGGGCATGATTCCGGTTTGGATGCACGAAACCCCCCACATCCAAACCGTCTTCACCATCCACAACCTGGCCTACCAAGGTCCCTGGCGCTGGCAGCTCGAGCAAATGACCTGGTGCCCCTGGTACATGCAAAACCACAACACCATGGCAGCGGCGATTCAGTTTGCCAACAAGGTGAACACCGTGTCGCCCACCTACGCCGCCCAAATTCAAACCGCCGAGTATGGTGAGCAACTGGACGGGTTGCTGTCCTACGAAAAGGGCAAACTCAGTGGCCTGCTGAACGGCATTGATACGGAATCCTTTGATCCAGCCAACGACCGCTACCTTGCCAAACCCTTCACCGCCGATACGCTAGATCAGCGCCGCGTCAACAAAATCACCATCCAGGAGGAACTGGGCCTGGAGGTGAACTCCCAGGCGTTCCTGATCGGCCTGGTGGGTCGCCTGGTGGAGCAAAAGGGGCTGGATCTGATCCTGCAAATTCTGGATCGGTTCCTGTCCTATACCGATTCTCAAATCATCGTGCTGGGCACCGGGGATCGCTACTACGAAACCCAACTCTGGCAAATGGCCAGCCGCTACCGGGGCCGCATGGCCACCTACCTGCTCTACAGCGAAGGCATTGGTCGCCGCATCTATGCCGGATCCGATGCCTTTCTGATGCCCTCCCGGTTTGAGCCCTGCGGCATCAGCCAGATGATCGCCATGCGCTACGGCTGTATTCCCATCGTTCGGCGTACGGGCGGCCTGGTGGATACCGTCCAACACCACGACCCAACCAACCACGCCGGAACCGGCTACTGCTTCGACCGCTACGAACCCCTCGACCTGTTCACCTGCCTGATTCGGGCTTGGGAAGGGTTCCGCTACAAAGACGCTTGGCGCGAACTGCAACAGCGGGCCATGGCCCAAGACTTTAGCTGGGACAAGTCCGCCGTGGAATACATCAAGCTCTACAGCGACGTCCTCGGCCTCGACTATCGCGCTCAATTGACACCGAAGGTAGCGCCCCTTGTTACCGTGAGCCCTGGCGAAGACGCATCCGCCTCAGCAACGAGCGGCCCAGCTTCCGATAGCATGACTCCCTAGGCCCGCCCGCGTCCCGCTTCCCTACCCTCCAGGGTGGTGAGAAAGGCCTCGGGGTTAGCCCGGTAAGCCGCTAACAGAGCCTTCTCGTCGGCGGTGAGGTCGGGGTCGTCGTCCTCGGACATTTCCTGAAAGGTCGTATCCACCAGTTCCATTTGCGCTTCCGCTGCGGCCAATTCGTGGAACACCTCCGAGGACAGTAACTGCTCGAGGGGGCGGAGTTCCTCGATATGGTGGCTGAGGCTGTCGAGGCGTTCCTCATAGGTGCGGGTGAGCGCCTGCATATCTTGGCGGTGCTGAACAATGCGCTGATCGAGGGTCTGTTCCATAGCCACCTTTTCCGACTGCGCTTGCCGCAGTCTATCCTGCTGGATCTTCAGCGCCTTCAGCAGAGGTACCACCTGTCCTTTCAGGGTCATGTGATCCACATCAAGCTGGTGAAAGCGCTCCGACAATTGCACATAGGCCCGGCAGAGGCGGGTGTAGCGCTCTACCATTGGGTTCGTGGGCTGAAAACTTTTAACGGTGGTATCTAGTCGATCTGTCACCATGGGAATGCAATCGCTCCTCAATCGCAGTAGATCACACTTAACTCACGTTGATGCGGTGATCGCGCCGCGTTGCCCATAGGATTCACCAACGGGCAGCGGAGGCCGATGTCTATCCCCGCCCTGGCCTCTTGATAGCACGGGCTACGGGGAAATTTCAAGGTCGTTGGTCATCGATCCTCCAAATGTCAACCAGATGTCAACGATCCCCAACCCAAGACACCCCTCTCAGAATCAGCTTGTCAGCCCGCCCATGCGCCTAGCCTGACGATGGATCCAGCCCTTCCGGCTTCTCCAGGGGCGAGGGAGTTTGGGTGGGAATCACCAGGGTACAGGTGTACTGGGAACGCCCCCAATCGAGGTTTTTATCGGCGGGAACAGCACCCATCGTAACGGGCCAATCTTGTCTTAAAAACCTTCTCAATTATCTAAATTCAGTCATCCTTACAATTGATCCCCAGCTTGTTTCAGTAGCTTAACCTCCTAGAGATACCCTGTCTTAGCAAATATGATCGTCCCTAAAGGAAATATAAAGAAAACCTGAATTCTAGCCTTACCTTTTGACACGATTGATGGGGTGAAATGCTTATCCCCCGGTTCATTGAAGGCAATGATCCCCAAAAAAGCAATAGGAGAAAATACAGGAAGTTTCTCACACGTAGGATACAGCGATGCAAAGGATGGGGTGTCAGGTTTTGTGCTGTAGCCGTTGCCGCCACTACACACCGGAAGGGCGACGCGGAGGCCATTGTGACCAGCTCGGGGTGCCCGTTCAGGGGCGCTGGAATGCCTGCTCTCTGTCGATGCCGGTGTTTGCTACCGCCATGCCGGATATTCATCCCTTGGAACTGCTGCCCCAGCCCATCGAAATTCATCTGCCCGATCCGGTGACTGTCCCCGAAGAAGTGCCCACCTATGTGGAGCCACCCCTCGCGCCAGCCCGTCGGTTAACGGCGGTTTAGGGTAGCCCCACACCTTAGGGGTTTCAGGATCAACTCAGTATCGACACGAAGATGGCGGCGATCAGACGAAGGGATCGCCGCCATCTTCAGGGTTGGGGGGATCCGCACTCCGGGATTGGGGATCGCGCCAAGCCTGACCCACGCCCCGCAAAATGCCGCGCCCAATTAGGCCAATGCCGCGCCCAATCACATCCGTCAACACATAGACGATGCCACTGCCCACCAGAGAAATCGCGGACCGAAAGCGGGGGGCTACGGCATCCCGGGCTTCGATGGTGAGGGTGACGATCCGTTGCAACCCCGAGAGGCTATCGAGTTCCTCCCGGCGGGGGGCGTAGATGGTTTGGGTTTGGATGCCCCGTTCCGTAAATCGCCACAGGCGATACTGGCTCTCAAAGATAGCCTTGGGATCGCGAATCAACCCATCCCAGCGGTAGCGCCAGGACAGATCATTGCGGAAGCGTTCAATGTCGCGGCTGGAGATGAGGCGGCGTTGGTAGAGATTTTTCTTCAGCAGTTCCACATCGGCAAAGCAGTTGAGCAGGGGCTGGATCACGCCGTTGGCCACCTGAAGCAGCAGGTGTTCTAGCAGGAGTTGGCTGCGGCTGAGGGCCTGGGGTGTGGTGGCAGCATGGGAGATACCGTCAATGATGAGGGGGTCATGGAACAGCAGGTGGCCCAACAGCTCGGGCAGCAGGGGAATGGGATCGAGGATGGATCGCTGCACCACCTCGGCCTCCGCCATCAGGGTGGGCACCACGGGCTGCTCGAGGTTGGTGACTGGGAGGGTGTAGTAGCGACCAAAGAAATCGGTAAGGGTGGCCGCCCACACGTCCCTGAGCAGCAGGAGGCTTTGTTCCGCCAGTTGGCCGGGGGGGAGATTGGCCTGCGCCATGGCCCCCAGGGCGTCCTCAAACTTGCGCAGCGTGAGGTAGAGCAATTCCCGCTTTTTGTCCTCCCGCAAGATATCGGTTTCCTGGGGGAATGGGCTGGTGTTGTTTAGGGTGCCCTGGAAGGTGCGGAAGACCCGCTCAAAGATCAGGGTGGGCAGATCGCCCGGATCCACGGGGACAGGCGAGGCCATCCCCTGGGAGCCAGCGCGGATTGGTCTGGGGGCAGTCATCCCCCCAGAGCGCTGGGCAACGTCGGGGGAAGGTTCTAACGAAACACCTTCCGGGGAACGATTCCAGGCCGCGTTGACCATGGCTCGGGCGGCAAGGTCGGAGCCAGCGGACGTGGCCGGGGGATCGCCGAGGTTAGGGGTGGCCAGCAGCCAGGTCATCAGCCAGCGGGCCGCTCGCAACTCCCGCTGGCGTCCGGCCATCACTGCCTCCGTCCAGAGGTCAGCCCGTCCCCGTCGCTGTTCCGCTGCGATGGCAGCCATCACGGCATCAATTTGATCGAGGGCAGACTGGCGCAGGTGGCGGCGTAGGGAAATCCAGGGGGATCGGGGATGGCGACTCCCTGGGGCAGGGGCGTTCCCCATCGGACGTTCAACCAGGCGGGGTGGATCCCCTGGGGGCCACGGCCCAATAGGAGAGGTGATCTCCGGCGAGATCGGTGGAGTGCCACCCAGGCGGGGGACACGGCCCGTCAGATGGTCAATCCAGGTGCGCAGGTCTTGGACGGGCATACCCCGGAGGCCAAAGCCATCGGCTCCCAGGTGTTGGGCAGCGGCGGCAAGCACGGGCTCTCCCTGGGCACTGAGCACCAGCACGGGCAGGGCGGGAAAGCGTCGCTTGATGTCGCCACAGAGTTGCAGTCCGGGCAGTTGGGCCGGATCGCCCATCCCCAGGCCCAGATCAAGGATGACTAAGTCGATGGCAACATCGGCATCAGCGTCGAGATCGATGGCGGGCAGGGGCTCGTCCCCGTCCGACTCGTTCGACTTGCTTGACTCGCTTGACTTGCTCGACTCGTCTGCGCCGTCCACCCCGTTCATCCCAAGTTCATTCGCCCCAAGGCGGCGAGTCAGCAGGGCCAAGGCTTGCTCGGATTGGCTCGCCTCCGCCACCACCCGATACCCGGCGGTCTGCTCTAACCAAATACGCAGGCCCATCCGAAAGACGGGATCCTCATCAACGAGCATCAGGTGCGGGGGGGAATCGATCATTCTGATTCTGGGCTATTGGCGCTATTAGCGTTATTTTGGGCAGGGGTGTTGCGGCCTTCCGCTTCCCAGATAGACCAAATGTAGGCTCGCTCGGCCTGCCATCGGGCAATGGCACGACGGGCATCGGGATAGAGGGCACGACCTGGAGCAATTTGAGATGCCATATTAATGGCCGCCGTTAGACTCCCGGCATAGGCCAGCCCCTGAGCCCGATCCAAAATGGGCTGATCCTCTGCAATTTGCAGCGTCGTTGTCCAGTCTTGGATGAGGGTTTGGGCGCGGCCATAGAGGGCGCGGTTGGCGGCAATTTTCTGAGCTTCTTGAATGGCCTCCTTCAGCTTACCCTGATTCGCCAAGGCCGCAGCAGCGTCTAGGAGGGGCCGATCCTCAATCACCTGAATCTCGCCGCGCCATGCGGCAATTAGGGTTTGGGCCTCGCCGCGCAGGGGCCGTCCCAGTTCCACCTGGCTGGCCTTGTCCATGGCCGAGCGTAGGGCCGGAATCGTACCTGGTTGGGCCATCGCCCGCGCTTGGATCAAAATAGGCCGATCTTCAATCCGCTCTAGGTTGGCTCGCCAGGTGGAAATGAGGGTTTGCCCCTGAATCCGACGGGGCCGATCCGTCTCCACTTGAAAGGCTTGGGTTTCGGCCCATTGGTAGGTCAGTCGGCGACCGAGTTTGGCCACCATGGTGCTAAATTTGAGCCGCTGTACATCCGTGAGGTGATCCTGCCAGGTGGCGAGGTTGGGCTGGCTCGCGGCGGCAAAGGCGCTATCCGGCGAGATTTGCTGGGTCGCAGCGATGGCCTCCATCAGGTTAAAGAGATGACCGTAGTGGGGTTCTGTACCGGGGCTATCGGCTCCGGTGTGGGCCATGAGGCGCTGGGCCTGGGCTAGCCGCAGCAAATCCGCCGCCGCTGGATCCAAATCAGCCACAGGTGGAACCGCCTTGGCCAAGGCAATCGCCGCCTCCGTGTTACCCTGGTTCCATTCCGCCAGCCCCGCCGCCAACAGTTGCTTACTCCACTGGTTCACCTCCGTTTCGGCCCTGGCCCACACCTGGCTCCGTAGGTCAATGGCGCGGGCCAGGGCAATGGCCCCCTGCACATCCGTCGGAATTCCCGAAGCCGCCTGGGCTCTGGCCTGGAGCAATTGATCCCACGCCTGTTGCTCAAGCTGGGTTTGGCGGTGCCAATAGTTCAGCCGAGTGGTGTTCCAAAAGGGGTTTTTCAGGGCTTTAAACGCCTCCAAATGCCCCTTGGCCTGTTCCCAATCCTGGGCGGCAAGGGCGGTTTGAAGGTTAGCCTCTAGGGCTTGCCCCTGCTCCCAATCCTGCCGCCATTCAAAAATAACGGCCTGGGCCGAGGATCGGAGGGGCGTGTTCAGGGGAATGGCCTCCGCCAGATCCACGGCATCCTCTATCCGTCCAGCCTGAACCCAGCGGTTGGCGATCACCATGATTTGTTCGGAGGCATCCTTCAAAATGTCCTGGGCCTCGTCGTAATGGATATCGTTGGCGGGCCAGTTCACGGTCAGCAGTACCGCCTGGGTGAGATTATTGGGCTCCCCGGTGCGGGCCTGGGCCTGGGCACAATACAGCATGTCGCTGGAGGAGTGTAAGGGGGTAATGCGATCGCAATCGGGCTCCGGTGGAATGCGCGTCAGCCACAGCAATGCCCAGCCGCAGAACAGCCCTGACCCCGCCAGTAACGCTACCCACAGCCCCGGCCAAAACCACCCAGTCGGGCGCAACACCGGCCCCGACCGAGACCCAGCCTGGGGTCGAACCCGCACTGCTAATCGAGGGGATCGTGAACGCGCTGATGTAGACGCCATGGAGTCAACCTACCCAAGCCAATGGAGTGAACAGGGCCAGCGTTGGTCGCGGCCAAGCAATGCCACATTTTAGAAGCAATCGCCGGAAGTGGACCGGGTTTTTCCCGGCTTGTTATGGCCTGGGATTGGATTCCTTTGGGCTGAATTCACCGGCGGTATGGATCCCCTGAACGGTGCCCTGGATCGATTCACCGGGATTTCGACCTGCATCCCCCTCTCCGCCAACGCCGTGAAACCACGAATCCCGCGTTGCCACCGCGCAAACCGTCGATCAATCTGACCCATCGTCCTCTAGAATTCTCCTAAGTAATACAGTCACCTTGGCCATCGGGTTGCCTGATTTACAAGGCTCCAGGCCGTTGGGTTATGGATTGCGGTTTCTTCGACTTTATCTGCGCGCAGCCCAATGTCTGATTCGGAACAACTGCCAGAAATTCTCAAGGTCATCGACATCCTCGACGGGCTGGAAGCGTTGATTGAAAACGCGCCCAACGAAGACGTGGAAGACATCCTGGAAGAAGCCTGGCTCCACATCAGCGATACCTTCCCTGAAGACTTTAAAGCGGCTACCCAGCACGATGCCGGAGCCGAGGGTCTGCGCCGCTACCTCAAGGTCAAAGCGTTTTTTGGAAATCCCTCCGAGCGCTCCATCAGCGCCGCCGAACTGGAGGAATACTACCGCAGCTACACTGCCGCCGAAGAGGACGAAGACGAAGAATCCACGGATTTTTTCTTCCCGGAAGAACCTCAGTAAATCTCTGGTTCCGACTGGGGCACCGCAAAATTGGAGGGGTCGTTCAGGTAGCGCAGGGTGTCTTCCTCCAGCCGATGGATCAGGTAGGGCTCGAGGGCGTCGGCATGGCGCAGGGCCGCCAG